>CAZEZH010000063.1:0-17701 GCA_964516305.1 uncultured Halochromatium sp.
GAACCACCAGACCGGCTCACTGCCCGGTTTCTCGGCGATGAAGAAGCGCACGTTCATGTGCGAGGTGGGCACATAGGGATTGTGCGGGTGCATGACCAGCGAGACGCCCATTGCCTGGAAGTTGCGTCCGGCAAGCTCGGGGCGGCTGGCGCTCGCGGTTGGTGGCAGCGCATCGCCGTGAACATGTGAGAAGTTGATGCCGCCCTTCTCGAAGACAGCACCGTCCTCGAGGATGCGACTACGTCCGCCACCTCCATCGGGTCGCGTCCAACTGTCTTCGCGGAAGCTCCTGCCTGTATCTTCTTCAGCGAGTGCGTCGCAGATGCGCTCCTGCAGGTCGAGCAAATACTGCTCGACGGCTTCGGCATTGGGGTAGTCGAAATGGGTCATGGGCGCATATGAGCGGCAGCGGGTAAAGTTTGGGTAGGCTGGCACAGCCGAGGGTACATTGGCAGCGGCGTTAAGCAGCGCGTGCGTTTTGGATCATCTCGTAGGCGTGGCGGATCTCATGCGTCTTCTGTGTGGCCATCTTCATCATCTCCTCAGGGAGTCCCTTGGAGACCAGCTTGTCGGGGTGATGTTGGCTCAATAGGCGGCGGTAGGCACGCTTGATGGTGGCGTCAGAGTCTTTGGGGGTCACACCGAGCAAGGCATAGGCCTCCTTGAGGTTTGGGGCTCGGGTTGACGCTCGGCGCCGACCGCCTGCGCCGCCTGCGCCGCCTGTGCCTTGAGGGCCAGCGCTAGCACCGAAATTGCGCTGCAGCCGCACTAGCGTCTCAAGTTGTCTGAAGAGGATCTCGGGGATGTTGAGCCCGGCGCGAATCTGATTGAGGACCCGGCGCTGGGGTGCTGTCGGCTCGCCGTCGACATAGGCCGCCTGGATCTGGATCTCGAGGAACATCTGGATCAGCGAGCGCTGGCCGCGGCACTCGCGGCGGAAGGTCTCGACCACGGCCGGGAGATCGAATGCAGCCGTCTTGCCTTGCCGAAACAGCTTGATTGCGGCACTGCGCATCTCCGGCGAGAGGCGAAGCTGGGTCATAATGCTCTCGGCGAGTGCGATCTCGGCCTCGGAGACGCGCCCATCGGCCTTGGACAGATGGCCCATGGTTGAGAAGGTGGCGGTGAAGAAGGCGCTCTGTATCCGCTGCCGATCACCCGGCGGCAGCTGCGCGTTGCGCTGCAGCTTTTGCAAGCCATGATCGATCCCATGGCCGAGCGCAGCCCCCAACATGGCGCCAAAGGGCCCGCCGGCGGCGAGCCCGAGAAATCCGCCGATGACCTTACCTGCCCATCGCATCAAAACTGCTCCAACTACTTACCATTGATGTACTCGATATCCGAAAACGAGTACACCCAATGTGGCCTGAAAGCAACCATAATGACCATGATCCAGCCGTTCAGCATCGCCTCTGGGAGGAACATCAGCGGGAAGAACGGCAGCACGGTGTGGCTCAGCTCGGCCATGGTGTAGGCGCCGGAGCCGGCTAGCAGCCAGGCCGCCATGTAGCCCATGGTAACGCCGACCAACCCGGCCGTGAGGAAGCCGTTGACGAGCACATAGACGAAGAATTGCTTCGGTAGGAAGCGCCGAATCAGGATCAGCAACAGGAGTGTGAGGCTAATCGGCAACACGCCGGAGACCAGGGCATTCAGCGCAAACCCGTCCCAGCTGCTGCCGCTGTTGAGCGTGACCCCAAGCAGTGCCAAAGAGGCGGCGATCACGGCCAGGCCCCAGCCGAACATCAGGGTGACGGCGGTCAGCCCCAACAGATGGTAGGAAAGCCCCGGCTGTACCTGCGTTTCCATCTGCCACAGGAAGAGCAGCGCGACGCTCGCGCCGAAGAAGACGTGCGTGAGCCGCGCCTCTAACAGCTTGCGCCAGGGGGCGAACCAGAGCGCGAGCAGCAGACAGAGTCCGTAGAGGATCACGGCTGTCCAGATGGTGAAGGGCGAGAAGAGCGCGGGGTCAAGGGTCATAGGTTGTCGGCACAGATGTTGAGGGCTTTTCGGCTCGCCTCGCTTGCGAGGCTGCGTACTGAGAGACTGTGATTGGCTTCGTGCCGATCTCACATCTCACTGAAGTCAACGTGATTCAGCCTAAGACAAGAGACTATAGGTTGAGTTGAGTGGTTTCGACCTCAACCGATATCGGCGACCAGTCACTACGAGGAGTCTCTATGAATCAGCGTCCTTTGGGAAAGACCGACCTACGGGTCAGTGAGCTCTGCTTGGGCACCATGACCTTCGGCGAGCAGAATACCGAGACCGATGCCTTCGCGCAGCTCGATCGAGCAGTCGACGCCGGCATCAATTTTATCGATACCGCTGAGATGTATCCGGTACCGCCGCGTGCCGAGACCCAGGGTGCGACTGAGCGCTTTGTCGGTAACTGGCTCGCCGAGCGTGGTGGTCGCGAGCGTTTGATCATTGCCAGCAAGGTTGCCGGTCCTGGTGATTGGATCGATTATCTGCGCATGCCGGGTCGGCGGCTGGACCGTGCCAACATCGAGGCGGCAGTTGAGGCCAGCCTGGAGCGCCTGCGGACCGATTATATCGATCTGTACCAGCTGCATTGGCCGGATCGTGAGACGAATTTCTTTGGCAAGCTCGGCTACAGTCATCCGCAGCAGGATGAGAGCGTGCCGTTGCTGGAGACCCTGGAGGTGCTTGGCGATCTGGTGCAGGCCGGCAAGATCCGGCATATCGGGCTGTCGAACGAGACGCCTTGGGGCACGATGCGGATGCTGGCGTTGGCTGAGTCCCATGGCTTGCCCCGTATGGTGAGCATCCAGAATCCCTATAGCCTGTTGAATCGTAGCTTTGAGGTTGGCCTGGCGGAGGTGGCGATCCGTGAGCAGTGCGGTTTGCTGGCCTACTCGCCCTTGGCGTTTGGGATGTTGAGCGGTAAGTATCTGAATGGGGAGCGGCCGGCTGGGGCGCGGCTGACGCTGTTCTCGCGTTTCGATCGCTATTCGAATGTGCAGGCGGAGTGGGCGACCGCAGAGTATTGCGCGATTGCGCAGCGGCATGGGTTGGACCCGGCGCAGATGGCATTGGCCTTTGTAACCAGCCGGCCGTTTGTGACCTCGAATATCATTGGTGCGACGACCTTGGAGCAGTTGGAGAGCAATCTGGCGAGTACTGAGCTGAGGTTGAGTCAGGAGGTGTTGGAGGAGATCGAGGCGGTGCATCAGCGGCAGCCGAATCCGAGTCCTTGAGCGTTCGGGTTGGTTTAGGGCGATCGGGTGGCTTTGGCGATGCCGTCGATGCCAAGCTGGCCGCAGCTGCGGCCTGCTAGGGCGTTGGCTGTTTGCAGGACCTGATCGATCGGTTGGTTGTCGAGTAAGGCGGCGATGGCGGCGGCGTTGAAGACGTCGCCGGCGGCGATGGTGTCGATGATCTCGGCGGGTGGTTGGGCGGGTGCGAAGATCAGCTTGCGCTCTTGAGTGAGGGCATAGGCGCCGATGGCGCCCCAGGGGAGCAGCAGCTGGCTCGCGTTTGATTGGTTGGCAAACTGGTGCAGAAAGGTTTCCGGGTCTTGTTCGCCTTGCTGCTCGGCGAAGGCGCGCGAGACGATGAGCAGGGTCTGACGATCGTCGGGGAGCCGAAACAGCCGTTCGATCTCGGGGCGGGGTTTCTCGATCTCGATTGAGATTGGAAGCTCGGGGCGCTCAGCGGCGACGCGGGCGATCATTTGCGCGGTTTCGCTGGGGTTGCGGCCTTCAAAATGCACCCAGTCGATGGTGTTGAGGTCGACAGGTTCGAAGTCGGTCGCAGTGAGTTCGGGTAGGTCGCGGTGGTGGACGATGGTGCGGCTGCCGGTAGCGCGGCTGAGGGTGATGTAGGAGGTCGGCGTTGCGCCGCCGGGGATGATCTTGGCGGCCTTTAGGTCGATGCCGCGCGCGGTCAGGTCTTGCCTAATCAGTGCGGCTCCACTGTCGTCGGCGAGGGTGCCGATCCACTGGCAGGCGTGGCCGAGCTCGCTGAGCACGGCCAGGGTGTTGGCGCAGTTGCCGCCGCGAGCGACGCGCTGGTTGCGCGCGCGGACCTCGTCGTCTTCTGTTGGGTAGTGCTCGACTTGGTTGATGATGTCCAGTGCGGCGATGCCGACGCCGAGGATGCGGGCGCTGCGGCCGGGTAGAGGAGGGCATTGCGGGCTGTGTTGGGGATTGACCGCGGTAGGCTGTGGGTCGACAGTGGGCGATGTTGAGGCCATGGGCGTTTGCTGGGTTGCGTTGAGTCAGGTTGCAGAGGAGCGAGGATGCCGCTGAAGCGAATCATCGGCCGAGTTGGGGAGACCCAAGGGCGCCAGCCTTGACCTCGCGCGGGGTCATCGCTGCCGGGCATGCCGTGACCGCGGAGGCGGCGGCCGAGGTGATGGCCGCGGGTGGCAATGCCTTCGACGGCGCCTGTGCGGCGCTTGCGGCAGCGTCGGTTGCCGAGCCGGTGCTGGCCTCGCTTGGCGGTGGTGGTTTCCTGATGGCGCGCCCGGTGGGCGGTGAGCCGGTGCTATTCGACTTCTTTGTGCAGACACCCCGTCAGCAGCCGTCCGGCTCGGCGTTGTCATTCTTCCCTATCGTCGCCGATTTTGGCGATACCACCCAAGCCTTTCACATCGGTGCCGGCAGCATGGCGACGCCGGGGGCGATTGCGGGTCTGTTCGCGGTGCATCGAGCGCTGTGCCGACTGCCGGTCGCCGATCTCTTGGCGCCGGCGCTGCGTGCGGCGCGCGATGGAGTGGCCGTTACCTCGTATCAGTATCGGCTGGCGCAGGTGGTGGAGCCGATCCTGCGTGCGCATCCGGACTGCTTTGCGAGTCACGCGTCTGAGCATGATCCCGAGCAGTTGGCAGTGCCCGGCGAGCGGGTCCGGCAGCCGTTGCTCGCAGAGGCCTTGGTCGAGCTCGCGCAGACTGGTGCTGGGCTGCTCTACGGTGATGCTTGGTGTGTTAGCGGTGCTGGCTCAGGTGCTGGTAGTGCTGCTGGTTGGCAGGATGGCGCTAGACGCGAGACCGGGGTTTGGGGCGAGAGCCTAGCTCAGTATTGCGCCCGAGCGGGTGGCCTACTCGGCGCGGCCGATCTGACCCAGTATCGGGTCGAGCAACGTGCTCCGTTACAGCATCGGTTTGGGGAGGCCGAGCTGTATCTGAATCCCTCGCCCTCGTTCGGTGGGGTGTTGATCGCGCTGACGCTCGAGCTGCTGCAAACGGCGGGCCCAAGTACAGCGGCCTTCGGTAGCTTTGCGCATCGCCAGCGGCTGGCGCTGGCGATGCAGCTCACGCAAGAGGCGCGTCATGCGGTTGGAGCGCAGTTGCCGTCTGGGCTGTCGCCGGAGCTGGTGGCGGATTATCGGGAGCGGATGCGCGCCCGGGCAAGGGTTTCGCGGGGAACCACGCAGATCAGCATCGCCGACGCCGAGGGCAATCTTGCAAGCCTGACCCTGTCGAACGGTGAGGGCGCCGGGGTGCTGCTGCCGGGCACCGGCATCATGATGAACAACATGCTTGGTGAGGAGGATCTGAATCCGAACGGGTTGGCAGGATTTCCGTTGGATCAGCGCATGAGCTCGATGATGTGTCCAACCCTGATCCGCCGGCCGGGGTCTGATGCTGCGGGCGGCTCAGCGCCGGGCTGGATCGTAACCGGCTCGGCCGGCTCGAACCGGATTCGCAGCGCGATCCTGCAGGTGCTTACCAATATGCTGGAGCTTGGCATGCCGCTGGCAGAAGCGGTCGAAGCGCCACGACTCCACCTTGAGGGGCAGTTGCTCAGCATCGAGCCACCGGTCGATGCGCGGCTGCTCGAGCAACTGCAGCGAAACTGGCCAGCGGTGCAGGTTTGGCGCGATCGTAGTGTCTTCTTCGGCGGTGCGCATAGCGTAGAGGTCACCGATGACGGCTGCTTTTCTGGTGTCGGTGATAGCCGGAGGGGTGGGGTGGTTAGGTATGTCTGATCCAACCCAGATGCGGCTGTTGCGACGAACTCGGTGCATTTTGGTGATTACCTGATCGTTCGCGGGGAGAAGCGCGTGACGCGCGAAGAGACGCAGGGACGTTGGCAGATCACCGAATGCGCCTACGGCAGCTTCGAGCGCGCGATACCACTACCGGCCCCGGTTGACAGTGACCAAGCGAGCGCGAGCTATGAGCAAGGCGTCTTGCGGGTTGAGCTGCCGAAGCGGCACCCGCACGAGCGCGGCGTCAAGCTGGCCGTCAGCTAGCTAGCTCCAAAGGCCAGTTAGCCAGTTGCCCTGAGAGCCTTGCAAGGGCCTGCCCGCTGTTGGGATGGGCGTAGCGCAGATACGGGGTCGTAATAGCCCGGTGCGGGTCAAGGTAGGAGTCAACGCCCTTCCCGCACCGGCGTTTTTGGTGGGTTCTGGTGATCTCTCGCGGCACGACTGGTTGGGCCGGCAGTGGGATCAGCTCGGCAGGCGAATCGTCAGCTCGCCGCTGCGTTGAATGAGATCGAAACGCTTTAGGAAGTCCATACCGAGCAGCACCTGGTCGCCTGGGAAATTGGGCAGGACGGTTGCGCGCAGGTTGCGTGCTGTCAGCGCTCCGAGGCTAACGCTATCGAGGCGAGTGGTCCAAGTCTGGATGATCCCGTTTGCGGTCTTGCTCATCCCGCCGGGGCGCATCGGTAGGCCGAGACGGCGGGCTAGCCCTTGTGGCAAAGAGACCGTGGTCGCGCCGGTGTCGAGCAGGAAAACAACCGGCTCACCATTGATGGTGCCGGTCGCGACGTAGTGGCCATCGCGATTTTGTTGCAGCACTACTTGTGGCGCACCGGCCGGTCCGACCTCGAAGGCGAGATCGCGGTTTGGGTTCTCTTTATGGTCGAGATAGTTCTGGAATAGCATTGCCAGCAACGCGATGCCGGCCACCCAGGCGCCGAAGAGCATGGCTCTGCCGATGCGCGAGGGTCCATCGTTTGGGCTTGGGAGTTTGACGTTCATCCCTTTAGATATAAGGCCATTGCAGCGATATTTCGCGTTGGCGCAACTGGATCTTGCGCCGATCTAACCTCCGCTAAGACCCTGCTTGAGACAGATGCTGCCGGCTAGCAGCCGGCGGAGCCCGATGGCGTGCCGCGCAAGCGGTGATTCCAACGCGAGCAGGTTGGCGCTGGATCGCCGAGATGAATAATCTGAGCAGCGGAGACTTCTCGGCGCTCGCCCTAAGGGTTGCCTCAGCGACCAGATTGATCCCAGATTTAGCCGAGATTTAGCTTAATACTCGCGCTGCTCGAACAGCTGCTCCTCACGGAGGTATCGAGTATAGTTTTCCTGACTCAAGCGGCACTGGACCGCGTACCAGAAGATGCCGGTGCAGAAGATGGCGATCAGGAGCATATCCCAGCCGAACGGGAGCAGTTTGCGGCCTCCGCCGAAATCACCCAAGTAGGAGAGGATGCCAAGGCCGATCAGGTAGGGTATCAGCCAGAGCGACTCTCTGAGGTCCAGCTGTTCACCGCGTGTGTTCTTGACCTTCAGCAGTAGCATGACGAGACCGACCAGTAAGCAGGCTGCGAGTCGCCAGTAGGTGTCCCATCCGCTCCAATAGATGATCAAGGTGGCGACGATGAAGGCGACTGGCGCCATCACCCTGGCTCCTGGAAGGCGGAATCCGCGCTTGCGCTCAGGGTCCAGCCGTCGCAGCGCCATCAGCGCGATGGGTCCGACGGCGAAGGAGAGGATGATGGCGGCGCCGTTTAGGCTCAGGATCTCCTGAAACGGCAGGAGGAAGAACACTGCCGAGGCGACCGCGAAGTTCAACAGCATCGCATAGGCTGGTACCCCGAATCGGTTCAGGGTCTCGAACAGCTGCGGAAAGAAGCCGTTCTGAGCCAGAGCCAGCGTTAAGCGCCCCATCGAGCCGACCGAGACCAGACCACCACCTAAGGGTGCAACCACCGCGCCGACATTGAGCAGGCTGACCAGCCAGAGGATGCCGACTGCCGTGGCGAGCCCACTCAATGGCCCGAAATCACCGCTGATCTGCAGCGTCTTCCAGCCGTTCTCGAGGTCGGCAGGGCTGAGCGCGCCGATGAAGGCGAGCTGGATCAGCCCGTAGACGACGAAGCAGATCAAGATCGTCAACAGGATCGCGGTCGGTACCGTGAACTGCGGGTTCTTGGCCTCACCGGCGAGATCGATGGTATGGCGAAAGCCGATAAAGGCGAAGATGATGCCGCCGCTTGCAATGGAGGCCAGGATGCCTTCCGCACCCATCGCAAAGAAGCCGCCGCCCGCTTGGAGATTGGAGACCTCAAAGCTGTCGACGATCAGCACCAAGGCGACGATGATCGGGACCACCAGCTTGACCCAGGTGATGGATGCATTGATGCGCGCAAAGAACCGCACGCCGAAGATATTGATGACGGTAAATAGCAGCAGAAGGGCGGCCGCTGCGCTCATGCCGGGCAGGCTTAGGTGCCCGGGCGTCGCGCTCTGGTAGAGCCAGGGCAGTTGCGGTGCCAGGTAGCGCAACATGGCCTCGACCTCGATCGGGGCGGTGGTGTTATAGCCCACCCAGGCGCTCCAGCCCATCGCCATGCTGACCACATTGCCATGGCTGAACTGAGGCAGCCGCGCGATGCCCCCAGCGACGGGCAGCATGGCGGCGATCTCGGCGAAGGTCATCGCCAACAGGCCAATGGCAAGCCCGCCGAGCAGCCAGGCCAAGAGCGCTGCCGGGCCGGCGAGCTGGCTTGCCAGCAATGGCGCGAACAGCCAGCCTGAGCCGATTACCCCACTTACGCCAATGAAGGTCAGGCTGAGCAGGCCGATCTCGCGGCGCATAGGGCTGCCATGTGAGGGGTTTTCAGGGGTGTTGGTTGTCACTGGATTGAGCCTCAGCGCCGCCGTGTTCCGCCGAACAGGGAGCCCATCACGCCGCGCACGATCTGCCTGCCGATCTGGGTGCCGAGCGAGCGCATGGCGCTGCTGGCGAAGGCCTCGACCGCGGTCTGTCGATTGCCGCGGCTCGGCGTGCGAGTGCGTTGCTGGACGGGTGCCACTGGGGTCGATTCGGCGGCAACGGCAGCTTGCTCGGCCATGAGCTGAAGCGTCTCGTAGGCCGACTCGCGGTCGAGGGTTTTCTCGTAGACCCCGGCGACCAGCGAGCCTTCGATGAGGGCGCGGCGTTGGGCCTCGCTGATTGGACCGAGCTGGCTGCCAGGCGGGGCCACCTTGATGCGCTCGACGATGCTGGGGATGCCGTCCAGATCGAGCGTTGAAGCCAGCGCTTCGCCGACGCCGAGCGCGGTGATGGCGGTCTCGGTATCCAGCTCAGGATTGCTGCGGAAGGTCTGGGCAGCGGCACGGACTGCCTTCTGGTCGCGTGGGGTGAAGGCGCGTAGGGCATGCTGTACCCGGTTGCCGAGCTGCCCGAGCACGTCGTCGGGAACGTCCATCGGGCTCTGGGTAACGAAGTAGACGCCGACGCCCTTGGAGCGGATCAGTCGTACCACCTGTTCGACCTTGTCGACCAAGACCTTGGGCGCACCATCGAACAGCAGGTGCGCCTCGTCGAAGAAGAACACCAGCTTCGGTTGGTCTGGATCGCCGACCTCGGGCAGTTGCTCGAATAGCTCCGAGAGCAGCCAGAGCAAGAAGGTCGCGTAAAGGGTGCGGTTTTGGATCAGCTTGTCGGCCGCTATGACATTGATGATGCCGTTGCCGTGGCTGTCGGTCTGCATCAGGTCGGCGAGGTCCAGCGCCGGCTCGCCGAACAGCAGGTTGCCGCCCTGATCCTCGAGCTGCAGCAGCCTGCGCTGGATAGCGCCGACTGAGGCCGCTGAGATGTTGCCGAAGGTGGTGCGCAAAGCATTTGCGTTTTCGGCGATATAGTTGAGCATCGCGCGCAGGTCCCTCATATCCAACAGCAGTAGGCCGTTGTCGTCGGCGACGCGAAAGCAGATGTTGAGCACACCTTCCTGGACCTCGTTCAGGTTCAGCAGCCGTGCGAGCAGTAAAGGTCCCATCTCGCTGATGGTGGTGCGAACCGGATGGCCTTGCTCGCCGTAGAGGTCCCAGAGGGTGACCGGGCAGGGGCGATAGGCAAATTCGGTCTCGTCGAGCTGGAGTTCGGCGACCCGCTCGGCGACCTTATTGTTGGTGCCGCCTGGTTGGCTGATGCCGGCTAGATCGCCCTTGACGTCGGCTAAGAACACCGGCACCCCGCGCCGGCTGAACTGTTCCGCGAGCCGCTGGAGGGTCACCGTCTTGCCAGTGCCAGTTGCGCCGGCTACCAGCCCGTGACGATTGGCCATTTGCGGCCAAATCTGCACTTCAGCCTCTGCGCTCTTGCCGATCAGGATGCCGTCAGTCATGGGGTTCTCCGTTGTGCCAGTCGCCAAGCCGCTGGTCTCTACTTGGCCTGAGTATAACCATCCGTCAGCGCGATTCGATCATCGCGTTCGCTGACGAGACCGCTGCTGCATCTGAACTGGACCTGAATCAGTTGTCAGGGGCTTGGGTGATGCGCACAATCACAGCGGAGATGAACACTGAACGCTCCTGAATACAGCTGGGCGTGCCAGGACGCCATGCCTGATCAGGCTCAAGATTAGACGCTTAACCAAGCCAGAGTCGCGGAGGTTCCATGTTTTACGCTGTCGATGATCAGCAGCGCCGAAGGGCCAAGTCTGCGCATGAGCTGGCGATGGTCAATCTGCTCTTGTTCAACCTGCTTGCTGCTGTGGCGCTACTCGCCGGCTCAATGGCTGAGCCCTACTCGCTGATTGCGCGCTATAAATGGGGCTTTGTTGCGGTCCCGTTGACCCTTTCGCTGCTGGTGATGGTACTCACCTGGGTGCGCGCGCGTCGGGCAATGCATTCGGAACCTTGGTTTGTCGCCGTGCATTGGCGCTTGGCGGCTGATCGTTACCGCATTCTGCTGATCGCGTACCTGGTCAGTGCTGCGGTGGTGAGTCTCGCCTTCTTCGGCGGCAATGATCAGTCAGCGTTGGAGCGACGGATTGCCAATCTGCCTCCGGCCCTGCAAGAGATGGAAAGGCACAAGCTCGAGTCTCAAGACATGCGCGGCGCCATCTGGGCCCGCATCGGTGTTGTGCCGCTGCTGCTGACCGTGATGGGGTTGCTGATGGTGGAGTCTGGAGGTCTCTATCAGGCTGGGCGCGGCGAGTTGCCCAATGCTGTGGCTAAGGTCTTCCCGCCACCGTCCGACCTCGCTAGCGGCGAGCAGCCGTTTGCGGCTGAGCGGGGCTGAGCGGGGCTAAGCGGGCTTGGCAGGCCTGAGCAAATCCAGCTATCCCTGATCGATGCTGGCCGTCGTCAACAAAGCTTGACGCAGCGATTGTCAGGCTGCCTTGTCACTCTGCTGGCTTTGTGCCAGCATTGAACGATTGAGCCTATCGGTGGGTCTTGTGAGGGGAACTGTCGTCGTCATTGACTGGCTGAAGCTCTAGCCTTTCAGACTTGGAGAGCGAACTTGTTTAAGCACGAAACCGTCTCGTTCGATGACGAGCCTCTGATCCTGGTCGACCGCAATGATCGCGAGATCGGCCATGAGACCAAGGTCAACGCCCATCTTGGCGATGGTCTGCTGCACCGCGCCTTCTCGATCTTCTTGTTCACTGAAGAAGATCAGGTGCTACTGCAGCAGCGTAGCGGCGACAAGCCGCTGTGGCCGCTGTTTTGGTCCAATAGTTGCTGCAGCCATCCGCGTCGCGGTGAGGATCTGGAGCAGGCCACCCATCGCCGCTTGCGCGAGGAGCTGGCCATCGATGCCGAGCTGCACTTTCTCTACAAGTTTCAATATCGGGCCGATTTCGGTGCACTGGGTGCCGAGCATGAGCTTTGCTCGGTCTATGTCGGCAAGGTCGAGACCCCGGTTGCTGTTAACGTGAACCCGAGTGAGATCGCCGACTGGCGCTGGATTCCTTGTGCCGAGACCGACCGTCTGGTCGCTGAGGAGCCCGATCGCGTGACGCCTTGGTTCGTGATGGAGTGGCAGCGTTTGCGGACTGAGTATCGGGACTTGATCGACGGTCTGTCGGCTACGCCATTGAGGGAGGTCGCTTGATCAAGTCACCGACGATCCCGCGCCTGCTGACGCTGCCGGTCGGACTGGTACCCAATAGCTTTCGCACCGGCGCGCTGGTGCAGATCCTGAACCGCGTCTTCGAGCCCGAGCTACGCGACGGTGAGCTCGACTTCCTGGACGGCCATGTGATGTGCATCGGCGTTGAGGATGCCCGGCTCGAATTCCGCCTCACCCTAGCCGGAGACCGCATCAAGGCGGCTCCCCCCGGCGCCGCGACCGACCTCAGCATCGATGGCAAGGTCTACGATTTCCTGCTGTTGGCGACCCGCCGAGAAGATCCCGACACCCTGTTCTTCAACCGCCGACTGCGACTTGGGGGCAGCACCGAGCTAGGCCTCTATGTGAAGAACTTCCTCGACAGCGTCGAGCTTGAAGACCGCCTCGGTCCGCTCTTGAAGGTGATGAACGGCGCCACCGATCTGCTCGGGCGCTTTGGCCGCGGTTAGCTGATACGGGCAACATCCCTTGTACGAAGGCTCTTGTACCCGATCGTCACGGTGAATGAAATGACGATCGCTGCAGATCAGCGACAGGGTTGCGCTGGCTAGGCATCTGATTCATCTGTCTTAATCGCGCTGTTCCTCTCCTTATCCGCTGGGCTGTACTGGGCGCTGATCGCCGTCTGCTCCAGGGCGATATGCTGCTTTTGGCCGGCTTGCTGCCAGCAGGACAAGGCATAGATGCCGAGTGCGAGCAGACCGCAGAGGCCCATCCCGAGGAGCATCGGCATTGCGCTGCCATCATGCAACAGGCTCACGATCGAGCCTGCGAGGGCACCAAGGCCGAAGCGCAGCGCGCCGGCAAAGGCTGATGCGGTGCCGGCCATGGCCGGGAAGAAGGCCATGAAGCCAGCCATCGCGTTGCCGAAGATTAGGCCGTTCATGCCGAGATAGACGCAAGAGACCGCCGCAATCATCCAGAGCGTCGGCTGCGGTGTCATCCAGCTGAGGAGCAACAAGGCGACCGCCGCTGTTGCTTGCAACGCGAGGCCGACCCTGAGCAGCCACTCCGACCCCAGCCGCCTCACCAGCGTGGCATTCACCGACGCCAACAGCATGGCGGCCAAGACATTGATGCCGAAGAGCGGACCGAAGGCAGACGCAGAAACACCGTGCAGCTCGATATAGACGAAAGGCGAGGTGACGATGAAGATCATCATGCCGCTGAAGCTGGCTGAGCCGGTCAGCAGGTAGCCAAGCGCGGTGCGGTGACGGAGCAACTGGCCATAGTTGCCGAAGATATCGCCCAGGTGCAGGCGATGCCGGTTCTCGATCAGCAGTGTCTCCGGCACCACACGAAAGAACAACAGCGTCGCGACCAGGCTGATCAGCAGCAACGCAACGAAGACCCAGTGCCAATTGGCGTATAGGATAATCAGCCCGCCCAGACTCGGTGCTATCAAGGGCGCAAACCCCATCACTAGCATGATCATCCCCATCACGCGCGCGTACTCATCGCGTTCGAACAGATCGCGCACCAAGGCCGGGATGGTCACCGCCACCGCAGCACCGCCCACCGCCTGAACGGCCCGCGCCAGCAGCATCAGCGGCATACTCGGCGCCAGCGCACAGGCGATGCCCCCAAGCATGAATAGGATCAGCCCGAGGCCGATGGTGCGGCGGCGGCCGTGCACATCCGAAAGTGGCCCGAGCAGCAGCTGCGCAGCGGCAAACACCCCCAGATAGACAGTGACGCTGAGCTGGGCCAGCTCGATACTGGAATCGAGATCCCGCGCGATGGACGGGATGCTCGGCAGATACATATCGATCGCGAACGGGGTCAGGGCCGCCAACAGGCCAAGCACTGGCAGAAGGACCCATCGGTTGGTATATGGCATGATTGGCTTTTGTGCGAATCAGAAGCCTCGATGATACCGGTCTGATGGGACCAGCGACTCGCCTACCACTGAATCTGATTTTCGACTACCCCGTGCGCTGGTCGAAGTACAAGGTGCTGCGCGTGATGCGGATCTCTTGGATGTCGTCAGCATCCGCGCGTCGAGATCCTGGAGACTGCCGCCAGGCAGTTGCTGCCTGACTTGCTGTCGCTGGTGGATCTTCTACCCTGTCGCGTCATCGATAATCGACGCGCGGTTTGGCAAGGCATGACCTCCTGTCTTCCCTTCACTGGCCCCGAGGTCCGTTGGCGCGGCCTGCGGGTGCGTTATCGGCTGCCTTATGTCTCATTGAAGGGGATATTACTGACCGATGGCCTGTTCGGTGAGGCGATGAGCACCTATCTCCACGAGGTCTCCCATATGTTCGGCGGAGACAGCTCAGCGAGCTTCAGTCATGCCTTGTCGGAGATGCTTGAGCTCATCTGTAGCCGTGCGGACAGCATGGCAGCGCTCCAACGGCGTTGGGACAGGCTTTCCGATACGGGGTAGGGTGCCTGAGTCCATCTCCTTGGTTACGAGGTGACGTGAGGCGTTCAGATCATGCTTGCCTTGATCGTTGCGAGCTCGCGCTTCACAAAAAAACAGCGCGATCGAGTAACCCTGGCTTATGGCGCTGAGCACTCTCGCACATCAAGCTCCTTGCGGTCTCGATGCTACTTTGAGCGGCTGCTGGAAATGTGTCTCGACAATTAAAGGAACAAGCAATGAATGAGTACCATAAGATTCAGACGCTATTTAAGCGGGACATGAGCACAAAGCACAAGACATTGCTTGAGGGCGAATGGACGTTGCCGGAATTTGAGTATCTGGCAAACAACCAATGGACCTTCACCGAGAAGGTGGATGGAACAAACATAAGGCTTATTTTCAATGCTGGGCTCCTGGCATTCGCTGGGAAGACGGATGCGGCGCAGATTCCTGCCCAGCTCATTGCTCGGCTCAATGAGCGGTACTTGCCACTGGCAGCAAAAATGCAAGCTATTTTTAGTTGCGATGCCTGTCTGTATGGCGAGGGGTATGGAGCAAAGATTCAGAAAGGAGGCGGCAAGTACCGGCAAGACCCGGACTTTGTTTTGTTCGATGTGCGAGTTGGCGAATGGTGGCTACAGCGCTCCGACGTGGAAGATGTCGCGACGAAGCTCGGCATCGACGTCATTCCGATCCTTGGTGAAGGAACGCTTCATGACGCCGTCGAGTGGGTAAAGCGCGGGATCAGATCCACTTGGGGGGACTTCGAGGCCGAAGGTATTGTCGCGCGCCCAAAAATAGAGCTTCGCGCTCGTAGTGGAGAGAGGATTATTACGAAGATCAAATGCCGAGACTTTGTTGCTGGCCTTGATCTATAGTGGTAGACACCTTCGTCTTAGGTTATCTCTCCCGGTTTTCTGTTGCAACTTCCAATCCATCAAGCAAATAGACGCCGGACTGTAGCCCTAAAACAGGTCCAAAGACGTGCGATGTGCTAATTCAACCACCTTCGATACGGACACTCTGTGAAGCTGGGTCGTGCTCTTACAGCGACGAGCGATCAGCTGCGCGAATCCATTGGAACAGAGAAGATAGGCATCCGCCCTCTTGCGGCTCCTAACCAAGCCTACTGCTGCGCTGTTGAGTCGCAGTAGTGCGATGGAATGGCTTGGGGCTCGTCAACGTTTGAGGGTCATCAGGATCGGTGACGATGTCTTGGTAACACTCTAAACCCGTCCTTTCTACATCCGCCAGATCCGAATTACCAGCTCGCGCACGGTCTCATCGCGCTGAAACAGTTTCTCTGCCCGGAGCTGCTGATAGCCGATCGCGTTGACCAGGCAGGGCTGGCCTTGGGTCCAGTGCCAGGCGCGCTCGAGCGCCTCGGCGGTGAAGGGCTGGCCAGTCTCATTGGTGTGCTGCGGGAAGAGGCTGTGGACGTCGGCCTCGTCGCATCAGGCCACCGTCGCCGCCATCCCGGCCTCGCCGTGCCAGTAGCCATTGCAGGGGCCAACCGGCATCAGCGCATTGAGCTGGGCGCTGGCCTCGGCGGGGTCGAGCGTGTCACTCAGCGCTTGGTGAAACAGCTCGATCACCTGGTCCATCTGCTGCGATTGCGGGCTGATGCGCAGGATGTCGACGCCAAGCTCGCGCATCGCCGGTAGCTCGGCGAGCAGGTTGACCGTGTGCGCGGACTGGGTCTGGATGCCGTTCAAGACCAGGAACTGCTGATCGTCCTGGGTGTTGACCACCAAGCCGTCCGGGTATTCCAGACAGACATCGCGACAGTCGTCCTTGGGTAGGTGCTTGTGCCGTGCGGTGAAGCAACGCGCGGAGTAGGCGAGGGGTAGGCGTCCGTAGGCCATGACCTCGGTCTCGACGCCAGCGGGCTTGGCGCGCTGCATCTGCTCGAGGGTCTCGCGGGTCAGTTCGACCGGCAGCGCCCAACGTTTGAGGCCCTGCTTGGCGAGCACGCCGAGGGTGCGATCGTTGTAGCAGTTGACGCTGGGGCCGATCGCGAACGGTCGGCCGGCGAGCAGATGCACGGCGCCCATGTCGTTGGCCTCGACCATGAACTGCGTCTGCTCGCAGATCGTGCGCAGGCGTTTGAGCTCGGATTCGGCCTCGAGCAGGGTCAGGGTCGAGAACACGACCTCTTTACCATGCTCGGCCAGGCGCTCGGCGATCGCCAGCCAGTCCTCGTGGCGGACCTGATTGCGCTTCGAGCAGATGGTCTCGCCGAGATAGACGATATCGACCGGCGCTTCGGCCACCATGGCGTAGAAGGCATCGACCTGCTCCTTTGGCCAGTAATAGGTGATCGGCCCGAGCGAGAGGCGTGGCCGATGGCCGCTCTGGGCAGCGGCGCTTGGGGTTTGAAGCCTGTTCATCGTTTTCTTCCCCTATTGCCAAGGCCGGTGATAGGGACCAAGCGTGGTTTGGGCGCCCTCCGAGACCTTACCCAGGGCGGCGGTCCACTCGGGCTTGGGGGCGAAGCTGCTCGGGTTGCGTTCAAAGCTATCGAGCGCCTGGCGCCAGATCTTGGTGACCTGTGCGATATAGACCGGGCTGCGTTGCCGGCCCTCGATCTTTACCGCCTTGACGCCGGCGGCTTTCATCTCCGGCAGTAGTTCCATCGCGTTCAGGCTGACCGGGTCTTCGATCGCATGGTCGATCTGGCCATCAGTGTTGAAGGTGCCCTTGCAGAGGGTCGGATAGCCGACGTTCTCGCCCTTCGGGTGACGTTGGATCAGCACCCCGCCGAGACGGGTGTCGAGACCGGCGTCGGTCTCGATCCATTCGACATGGCTGGCCGGCGAGCAGGCGCCATAGGTGTTCGGCGAGCGGCCGGTGGCATAGGACGAGAGGATGCAACGTCCCTCGACCATGACGCAGAGGCTGCCGAAGGCGAAGACCTCGATATCGACCGGGCTTTGGTCGATGACATGCTTGACCTGGCTGATCGAGAGCACCCGCGGCAGCACCGCGCGGTGGATACCGAAGTGCTCATGGTAGAAGCGCAGCGCCTCGTAGTTGGTCGCCGAGCCTTGCACGGAGAGATGCAGGTTGAGCTTGGGATGGGTGCGGCTGGCATAGTCCAGCACGCCGATGTCGGCGGCGATCAGCGCATCGACACCGAGTTCAGCCGCGCGATCGATGGCCTGCTCGAAGCGTTGGAAGCCATCTGGTCGTGGATAGGTGTTGAGCGCGATGAACACCCGCACACCCTTACCGCGTGCATAGCGAATGCCCTCGACCATCTTGTT
>CAZEZH010000064.1:0-17630 GCA_964516305.1 uncultured Halochromatium sp.
TGACTGATCCGGCCAAGCGGGTGGACCAGGTCAGTACGGTGGTGGCGCGGTTGACGGGCTGAGATAGCCAGGGTGCGGCCGCAGCGAGCAGACCTGGATGATGACGCCCTTGCCGGACATCGTCCGGGAGCGAACGGCGGATGCAGCCGTGTCTGCCCTTGCCGGGCATCGTCCTTGAGCGGGCAGATACGACCATGCCATGACTCATTGAGAAGCTGCCGCTATCAATGCCATCATTCTGGCCACCAAGTGAGTCTAGATTGAAGAAGTGATGGCCAATCTATTAGTACGCAATGTCGATGCTGACATCAGCCAGGCGCTTAAGGAGCGTGCGAGTGCTCATGGAGTGAGCGCCGAAGCGGAGCACCGGCGCATTCTGGAAGAAGCCCTGCTGCGTCCGAAGCGTCGCAGCTTTCTGCAAGTGCTCGCAGACATGCCGGATGTTGGCCACGACGAAGACTTTGCGCGCAGGCAAGATGAGACTGCGCCGCCGGTCTTCGACTGAACCGACACCCGGATGTATTTGTTCGACACCAATGTTGTTAGCGAGCTGCGCAAGGGTAAGCGGGCCAATGCCGGTGTCGTGGAGTTAGTCCGCGCTTTGGATGCCGATCATGCCCGCGTCTACCTCAGCGTTGTCACCCTTGGTGAGCTAAGGCGCGGAGTTGATCTGTTGCGGTATCGGGGAGATAGATCGCAGGCGGAGCGGCTTGAACGCTGGCTCAATTCGGTGATGGATGACTACGCGAACCGAATTCTGGATTTTGGCCGCGCGGAGGCGTTGCTGTGGGGGCGACTGCGCGTCCCGCATCCCGAGAATGTACTCGACAAGCAAATCGCTGCGACGGCGCTGATAAGTGACCTGACCGTGGTCACCCGCAACACCGGTGATTTCAGTTTGACCGGCGTCAAGCTCCTGAATCCGTTCTCCTCCTGAGCGTTCGGCCGGATGGATGCTCATCGTCCTTCTTCTCGACAGCGACGCGCTACCACCCTTGATGCAGCCCCCCGATATGGACCGCTACCCGGGGCTGATCTGGCATCAGGTAAATGAGATTCACGCGCTGGAAAAACGCCACGATGGGCGAGGCGGGGCGTTCTACCTCACTAATTGCTCAATCAGTCATGGCAACCGGGAGCGGGCGGATGCGGCAGGGCCGGTCGTCAACGAAGCGACTCATGCGTCATGCCAGTGACGAGATCGCGTAACCTAGATCGACGTTAACAGGCTCTCAGCACCCATGCCCAAGCTCTCCCTCGCCAAGCTCGAACGTCATCTGCTCTCCGCTGCCGACCGGCTGCGCCAAGAAGGGCTGGATGCCGCCACCTACAAGGACTACATCTTCGGCCTGCTGTTCCTCAAGCGCTGCTCGGATCAGTACGACGCTGAGCGCGAGCGCATCGTCAACCGCAAGGTGGCTCAAGGACTGATGCAAGACGTCGCCGAGCAGCGCTATGGCGATAACCCGGACTTCTACGACAGCTTCTTCGTGCCGGAACGGGCGCGCTGGACCTACCTGCAATCCAAGCTCAGCGACGCCAGCAAGCCCTTCGGCAGTCGGCTCGACGAGGCGCTTGCGGCGCTCACCGAAAGCAACGACTCCCTGACCCATGTGCTCGACCACATCCAGTTCCAGCGCATGCAGGGCAACAAGCGCGTGGTGAGCGATGATGCCTGCGCCGACCTGGTACGCCACTTCAGCAAGCACCGGCTGCGCAACGAGGACTTCCAGTTCTCGGACCTGCTCGGCAGCGCCTATGAATATCTGATCAACATGTTCGCCGAATCCGCCGGCAAGAAGGGCGGCGACTTCTACACGCCGCGCGATCTGATCCGGCTCATGGTGCGCATCCTCAAGCCCGCGGCTGGCATGCGCGTCTATGATCCGACCTGCGGCTCCGGCGGCATGTTGATCATCAGCCGCGAATACGTCGAGCAATCCGGCGGTGATCCGCACGATCTGGTGCTCGCGGGCCAGGTCAACGATGCCTCGGCCTGGTCCATCTGCAAGCTGAACATGCTGCTGCACGGTGTCGAGGGCGCCGACATCCAGCTCGAGGACACCCTGCTGCATCCACAGCACCGCGAGGCCGGCGAGCTGGAGCGCTTCGATCGCGTCATCGCCAATCCGCCCTTCAGTCAGAACTACAGCCGCACCAACATGGAGTACCCCGAACGCTTCCGCTGGGGCTGGTGCCCGACCACCGGCAAGAAGGCCGACCTGATGTTCGCGCAGCACATGCTCGCCATCTGCCGGCCCCAGGGCATGGTCGCCACGGTGATGCCGCACGGGGTGCTGTTCCGCGCCGGCGCCGAGCGCGAGATCCGCCAGAAGCTGCTGCAACAGGATCTAATCGAAGCCGTCATCGGCCTACCGCCGAACCTCTTCTACGGCGCCGCGATCCCGGCCTGCATCCTGGTGATGCGCCCGAACCTGAGCGGCCAGCCAGAGAACCCCAACAAGCCCGAGGCACGTCGCCGCCGGGTGCTGTTCATCAACGCCGATGCCGAGTATCACGCCGGGCGCGCGCAGAATGCGCTCAGGCCAGAAGACATCGAGAAGATCGTCACCGCCTACAAGCGCTTCGAGGATCTGCCCGCCTACGCCCGCGTCGTATCCATCGCCGAGATCGGCGACCCGAGCAACGACTGGAACCTGAACATCCGCCGCTATGTCGACAACGCCCCGCCGCCGGAGCCGCAGGACGTGCGCGCGCACCTGCATGGCGGGGTGCCGGCGGCGGAGATCGACGCCCAGCGCGCCCTGTTCGACGCCATCGGACTGGATCCGAGCAGGCTCTTCGTCTCCCGCAATGAGTCGGCCCCCGCGATCAAGCAAGCCGACCGCGGCAGCCCCCAGCCGGCTATCACAACTGCGGACAAGGCCGCGACAGCGCGACAACTGGAGCTTGGGCTATCCGAGCGCCTCTACCTGGACTTTACCCCGACCCTCAGCGAGCGAGCAGCCATCCGCCCGCTGATCGAGCAAGACCCCGGTGTCCAGGCCCGCCTGCAGGCCGTCCACGACCAACTCGCGCGCTGGTGGCGCGAGCATGCCCCCAAGCTCACCGCGCTGAGCGAGCGGCGCAACCTCAATGCTGTTCGCGCCGAGATGCTGGCAAGCTTCGCCAAGGCCCTCGCACCACTCGCGGTGTTGGACTATTTCAAGCTCGCCGGCGTGGTCGCCGCCTGGTGGACCGACAGCCTCGCCGACCTCAAGACCCTGATGGAGCATGGCTTCCCCGGCGTCATCGACGGCTGGATCGACGCCATCGCCGACGCCTTGGACGACGAGGACAACACCGGCCCGGCGTTCGACCCTTTCAGCCACAAGCTGGTGCTGGCAACCATGCGCGATTATTTGGCTCGAATCGCCGAGACCCGCGCCGAGGTCGCACGGCTGAAGGCCGACAAGACCGCCTTCGAGGCCGACAACGCGCCTGAGGATCTTGACGAAGAGGAGCTGAACAACTGGAATCAAGCCAAGGATCTGGAGCGTCAGGCGAGGGAGCTGCGCGCCGAGCATCGCGAGCCGTTGAAGGCGATTGGCAAGCTCGCAACCCAGATCGGACGGCTGAAGGCACAGCTTGAGCAGCCTGTCGCCGACAATGCCCGTGCTCGCACGGCGGCGCGCAAGCGCGAAGAACAACTTCGGGACGCCGAGACGCGGCACGGGACGCTCGAGACGCAACTCGCTCCGGTCTATGCCGAGCTGAAACGGATCAGTGAGGCATTGGCGCCTTACCAGACAATCCTCGACGACCTTGCCAACGCCCGCAAACGCTACCGCGCCCTGCTTGCCGATTTCTTGGAGGAGCTGAAGTCACGCTGCGGCGTGATGAGCGAGGACGAAAAGGAGGAGTTGGTAATAGTGCTGTTCGCTGGCGACTTACGGATAGCTTTGGAAGCTGCGCTGGCGGGACGACGCATGGAACTGCTCAAATTCGCGGAAACCGTGTGGGATAAATATCGCGTACCACTAGACGACCTGCGCACGAGGACTAACCAGACGGATAATCAGCTTGCCGGGATGCTCGGTTCTTTGGGGTACGCATGAAGGGCAAGCCAGATAGCAACGAAACGGATGCACCGGTGCCTGTGCTGGAAATTGCAACTTCAGACACTGCGGATACTGGCCAAACAAGCTGTGAAGAGGCTGGAGCAATCCAGCTTTCTGACAGTGCGCGCGGCGAGTTCTCCACCAAAGCGATTGGTGAGCTCGTCACCCTCCAAACCGAAAAGGTTTTTGAACACAGGAATCCGGAGCTGCCCTATATCGGTCTCGAGCACATTGCATCAGGTCAGCCGAAACTGATGGGTACGGCTAGGGCTCAAGAGTCCACCAGCGTGAATTCCGTATTCCGGACTGACGACATCTTGTTCGCAAAGCTCCGTCCGAACCTGCGCAAAAGTGTCAGGGCGCTTTTCGACGGTTATTGCTCGACGGACATCCTCGTCTTGCGCTGCCTGCCCGGGATGTTGCCTGATTATGCTGAACATTTGTTTCAAACCGATGCCGTCTTCCGTGCAGCCGCAGCAAGTGCGGCAGGCACGAGAATGCCGCGAACGTCTTGGAGTGACATCAAACGCATAAGTGTTCTAGTTCCTGGAAAGGATGCCGACCAGCGGCGCATTGCGGGCTTTCTCAGTTTTGTTGATCAGGCGATTGAAGAACGCGAAACGATCGCCAAAAAGCTCAAGCAACTCCGCACCGGTCTGCTCCACGAATTACTGACCCGCGGTATTGACGAGAGCGGCGAGCTGCGTGATCCAGTTCGTACGCCGAAGAAGTTTGTTGATACTCCACTTGGCCCCCTGCCACGACAATGGCGCGTTGAGTCGCTCAGTGGGTTCTTGCATAACTCCGAATACGGGATTTCGAGTTCACTCTCGGACAAGGGAGCAACCCCGGTGCTCCGAATGAACAACTTTTGCGATGGAGAGGCAGATGTTTCTGACTTGAGATATACGAGTCTTTCAGTCCCGAAGTCTCTTATGCTCCGCCCCGGAGACGTCCTCTTCAACAGGACCAACAGTCTTGAGCATGTCGGACGAACGGGAATCTGGCGTGGCCAGATAGATACCGCCACCTTCGCGTCCTACTTGGTGCGGCTCAATCCCAAGCAGTCACAGTTGCGCAACGAGTTCCTGAACCTGGGGCTGGGCTTGCCACTGGTCCAAAAGCGCATGCGGCAGTTCGCCACAACCGCTGTGCAACAGGTCAACATCAATCCGACGAGCTTGGGACAGATGCTGTTTGCAGCGCCTGTTTCATTGTCGGAGCAAGATGCGATTATTGATCGCGCGCGGCAGTTCGACGATGCCCTGCGGGAGGAGGAATCAACAAGGCTGAAGCTGCGCAACCTCAGGGCTGGGCTTTCCAATGACCTCCTTACCGGTCGCGTTCGTGTTCCGCCGGCCCTCGAGCTGCCCTGATGCCCGGCCAACCGCCGAATCCGACGTGGGTGTATCGCCTAACCCACCTGGACAGCCTGCCAACACTGCTGACCCGCGGCGCGCTTCATGCCCCGAACCATACGCCCGCTGATGGACTACCCTATCGGACCATCCACAACGTCAACGTCCAGGCGCGCCGTCGCGTCAAGACTGTTCGCTGCGGCCCTGGTGGCAATGTTCACGACTACCTGGCCTTCTACTTCGGGCCGCTGTCTCCGATGCTGCTGAATCTGAAGACCGGCCGCGTGGACGGCTACGCGGAAGGCCAGGAGCCGTTGATCTATCTGGTCACCACGGTGCAGGCTGTCCAGCAGTCCGGCGCCCGGTTCGTGTTCACAGACGGCCACGGCCTTGCGACCTTCACCGTCTGGTCCGACGATGTCCGCGAGCTGCATCAGGTTGACTGGAGTCTGGTCGGCGAGCGGTACTGGGCGGACACATCGGAGGACAACGACCGCCGACGCCGCAAGCAAGCGGAGTTTCTGGTCTGGCAGTCGCTGGATTGGTCGCTCATCCGCGGCATCGGCGTTTACGACGGGACCGTCAAGGCCCGAGTAGCGGCGACGCTTGGCCGTTTTCCGGATCGCCAACAACCGAAGGTCGCCGTCAAGCGCGACTGGTACTACTACTGAGGAGGTGTCCGATGATCGAGAGCGCCAAGGGCAACTTGCTCACCGCCGACGCCGAGGCGCTGGTGAACACCGTGAACTGCGTCGGCTTCATGGGCAAGGGCATCGCGCTCCAGTTCAAGCAGGCATTTCCAGCCAACTTCAAGACCTACGAGCGCGCCTGCAAGGACGGGGAGATGGTGCCGGGCCGTATGTTGGTGCATGACAACGGTGGGCTCATCAATCCGCGCTGGATCATCAACTTCCCGACCAAGCGCCACTGGCGCGGCCAGTCGCGCATCGAGGACATCGAGTCCGGGTTGACGGCGCTCGTGGCCGAGGTGCAGCGGCTGGGCATCCGTTCCATTGCCGTGCCGCCGCTTGGCTGTGGCCTTGGCGGACTCGACTGGGACGTCGTGCGACCGATGATCGAGGCCGCGTTTGCGCGGTTGCCCGACGTGCGGGTGTTGTTGTTCGAGCCAAGCGGGGCTCCGCAGGCGAAGTGCATGCCCGTCGGCACCAAGCGACCGACGATGACCCAGGCTAGGGCCTTGTTCATCCGACTGATGCACGCCTATGCCGCGCTCGACTACAGCCGCACGCTGCTGGAGGTACAAAAGCTGGCTTACTTCCTTCAGGCCGCCGGTGAGCCACTGCGATTGCGCTACGAGGCCGGGCACTACGGCCCCTATGCGGCGAACCTGAATAAGGTGCTTGAGGTAATGGAGAGCCACTTCATCCGTGGCTATGGCGATAACCAAAAACCGGATACCGAGATCGAGCTGCTGCCCGGCGCTGTAGAGGCGGCAACAACCTTCCTTGCGGATAAGCCAGAATCTCGGCAACGCCTGGAGCAGGTCGTGGATCTGATCGAAGGCTTCGAGACACCCTATGGCATGGAATTGCTCGCCACCGTGCACTGGGTCGCGCACCATCCAAGCGGAGGCGCCAGGGCGCCTGCGGCGAGCATCGAGGATGCCGGTGAGCGTGTGCGGAACTGGAACAATCGCAAGGCTCGTCTGTTCAAGCCTGAGCACGTCACAGCCGCTTGGCGGCAGTTGGAAAACGCTGGGTGGCTATCTACCCAATCGGGAAGTGAGTAACGGGAGCTAGGCGGCCATTGAATCCGAATGCGAAGCGGCTCCCCGGTTCGCCAGCCTGGTTGGCCACCGGGTCGATTAGCTGCGGCAAGCGCTGTCGGGAGCCGGATTTAGCACAAGCGTTAACACAAGTAAAAACTTGGACGAAAACGGCGTCTCAACGTAAAAACAATGTTTTACAAGAACCATGCGGTCGATTTAGCACAAGTGCGACCCGACGGTTAAGGTACTTTTTCAGGCCATGAAGCCAGGCTTGCCGTGAAACAGCAGCCTTCATTCTCCGGGGTGGCCGAGACCATGGGCGTCAGACTGACCCAATCCGCAACAAGGAATGCCGACCGATGAGCAAGATCGAATGGGAACGGGATTTGGTGGAGCGCCCCTTCTGCCGGCAGCTACAGGCCATGGGCTGGGACTGGATCGAGGCGGACCCCGATCTGCCCGAGTCTAGCGAGCGGACTAGCTCCCGTGAGGTCTTGCTCAAGGGTCGCCTGACCAAGGCCCTGGGCGCGATCAACCTGCGCGATGGGCAGCCCTGGCTCGATGATGCCCGCATCGAGAAGATGATCCGCGATCTGGAGCAGGCGCCGGGGCATCGGCCGATGGAGGTCAACCAGGCGACCACCGAGCTGCTGTTGAAGGGTACGGTGGTCGATGGACTGCCAGACTGGGATCAGGGCCGGCCGCAGCCGGTACGCTACATCGATTTCGAGCACTGGGACCAGAACGACTTCCTGGTCATCAATCAGCTCAAGGTCGAGCTGACCAGCGGGCAGGGCCATGTGCTGCCGGATGCGGTGCTGTTCGTCAACGGACTGCCGCTGGTGGTGGCCGAATTCAAGAGCCCGGCGATCGAGAGCCCGATCGCTGCAGCGATCAACCAACTGCTGCGTTATTCCAATCAGCGCCGCGAGGTCTGGCCGAGCCTCTACCAAGAGCATGAGGGCGTCGAGCGCCTGTTCCGCACCAATCAGCTGTTGATCGCCAGCGATTTCTTCGAGGCCCGCGCCAGCACCCTTGGCGCACCGCCCGAGGCCTATCTGGAATGGAGCGAGACCAGCCCGATCGCGCCCGCGCAGGTGCTGGCCGAGGTTCAACAGGCGCGCAATGCCGAGACCGCCGAAGTCAACAAAGCTCCCGAGACCGCAGAGGCCAGTAAAGAACTCGCATCCACCGACACATCAGAGGCGACGATCGCCCCGGCTGCTGCCGAACAGCTCGCGGCGCTCGGCCCTGAGCAAGCCGGGCGCGCCGGCACGCCACTGTTTTTCCGCGCTGAGGATCAACGGCCGGCGGCACCGCGCGATGCCGCGGCGGCACTGTCGAGCCAGCAACGGCTGGTGGCAGGCATGCTGCGCCCCGCGCACCTGCTCGACCTGATGCGCAATTTCACTGTTTTCGAGCAGGTCGATGGCCGCACGCGCAAGATCGTCGCCCGCTATCAACAGTTTCGTGCGGTGCACAAGATCATTCGTCGCTTGTTGGACGATACAGCGGCGGGATGGAACGACAACGCCATTCGCGGCGGCATCGTTTGGCATACCCAAGGCTCCGGCAAGAGCCTGACCATGGTGTTCCTGGTGCGCAAGCTGCGCATGACGCCGGGCTTGCAGCAGTACAAGGTGGTCGTGGTCACCGACCGCACCGACCTCGAAGGCCAGCTCAAGGCAACGGCGCGGCTGTCCGGCGAGACCGTGCGCCCCAACCAACAGGATCTGGCCCGTCGCATGACACCAACGGCACGCACGCAAGCCATCCTGCGTGAGTCAACGCCGGATATCGTCTTTGCCATGCTGCAAAAGTATCAGGAGCGTCGCGGGGATGAGGCCGACCGCGTCGCCATGACCATCCAGCGCAAGGAGAAGCGGCCTGGACGCGAGCAGCCGGTGGTCGAGAAGGAGATCAGGCTCACGCAAAATGTGAGCGAAGAGCGCTTTCCACTGTTGAACGAATCCCGCGACATCCTGGTATTGGTGGATGAGGCGCACCGCGGCCATTCGCTGACCTTGCATCGCAACCTGCGCCAAGCGCTACCGAACGCGGCGATGATCGGCTTCACTGGCACGCCGATCCTAGCCAAGCACAAGAAGCGCACGGCGGAGATCTTCGGCGAGTTCATCGACTGCTATGTGCTCAAGGATGCCGAGCTGGACGGTGCCACGGTGCCGATCCGCTACGAGGGCCGCACCGCCGACGGATTCGTCAAGGATGCGGCGACCCTCGATGACCTGTTCCTGGACCTGTTCCGGGACTACGAGCCCGAGGAGCTGGCCGTCATCAAGGCCCGCTACGGCACCGACAGCGATGTGCTAGAGGCGCCGCTGCTGATCGCACAAAAGGCCCGGGACATGATGCGGCATTTTGCCAAGGTGATCCTGCCCGAGGGCTACAAGGCGCAGGTGGTCACTGCCAGTCGGCTCGCCGCAGTGCGCTATCAGCAGGCGCTGAGCGAGGCGCGCGATGCGCTGGTGGCGGAGTTGGAACAGCTGCCAGTGGCCCTGCTCGATCTGTCCGAGGACGCGATCGAGGCGCTGGAAGACTCAGAGCGCGAGTTGGTGCGGATGCATCCGCAGCTGCCTAGGCTGAAGGCGCTGGAGGTCGCCGCGATCATCTCACCGGACCATAACGATCCAGAATCCTGGAAGCAGTGGTCGGATAAGGGCAAGCAGGCGTTGCTGATCCAGCGCTTCAAGCGCCGCTTCGAACAGCGGCAAAGCGACAAGACCGATCCGCTCGGGATACTGGTGGTCTTCAACATGCTGCTGACCGGCTTCGATGCGCCCGTCGAGCAAGTGCTGTATCTGGATCGCAAGGTGGTCGCGCACGACCTTCTGCAAGCGATCGCGCGGGTCAATCGCACCGCTGGCGCCAAGCCCTGCGGCTATGTGGTCGACTACATCGGCGTCGCCCGGCATCTGAACAAGGCGCTTGAAGAGTACGACGACGCCGACGTCGCCGGCTCGATGTTGGACATCGCCGTCGAACTGCCTAAGCTCTTGGATCGTCGCAACCGAGCCATCGAGGTGTTCCGATCGCGCGGCATCACGGATCTGTTCGCGCAGGTTCAGCAGTGCGTTCAGCTCCTCGCGGATCTGCGCATCAGGGCCGAGTTCATCAACGCGCTCCGCCAGTTTTACGAGACGCTGAACCTCTTGGAGCATCGCCCGGAGGTGCCGCCGGATGTGTTTCGCGATGCCAAGCTATTGGGCTTCATCAACAAGGTCGCAGCCAACCTCTATCGTGATCCCCTCTTGAACCTGCTCGGTCTCGCCGAGAAGGTCAAGGCGCTGATCGACAAGCACGTCTCGGCGCGGGGTGTCGATCCCAAGATCCCGCCCACCACCATCACCGACGCCGCCTTCGAGCAGGTGCTCGCCAACGAGCCGAATAGCCGCGCGCGGGCCGCGCAGATGCAGCATGCGGCGCGGTTTCACATCACCGGATTTACCAATCAGAACCCCAGCTATGCGCGCCAGATGAGCGAGAAGCTCGAGGCCATCCTGCAACGGTTCAAGGACGACTGGGATGCGCTGGAGCACGAACTGAGCCGCTTCATTGATGAGCTGAAACGCGGTGACACCGCTGACTTCCCGGGCCTGGAGTCGAAGACCCAGGTTCCCTTCGTGCGCCTGATGCTCGAGTTCTGTTTTCCGAACGCCGATGCCGACGACAGCCAGCGACACGCCCTCATTGCGGCGACACTCGATCTGGTGGAACGGATCAGGCATGAGATCCGCCTGGTCGGCTTCTGGCGCAACGCCGATGCCCGCGAGCGTCTCACCAAACGGCTGGTGCGCGATCTCGATGACAGCGGGCTCTGCCCGTTAGGCCAGGAGCGGGATCTGGCTCAGCGTCTGGTGGCACTCGCCAAAGAGAACCACGAGGCGCTGATCCGCACGGGAGCGCAACCGAGCACATGAGCGAAACCCTGGAGCTGGATGGTCTGACCTTCGAGGTGCGACGCAGCGCGAGGCGGCGAACGCTCGGCTTGACCGTTGATCGTAGCGGTCAATTGGTGATGCACGCGCCCGAAGCGACCGAGCGGGACGCACTCGCCCAGTGGGCCGCGCAGCGACTGCTGTGGGTGCATCGAACCCTGGCGCGCAAGGAGCAGAACCGCCCGCGACAGATCGAGCCAGAGTATGTCGCGGGAGAGACCTTTCGTTACTTGGGCAAGCCCTATCCGTTGGTGCTGGTCGCCGAGCAAGACAAGCCCCTGCTGTTCGATGGGCGCCGCTTTCTGCTCCATCGACCACGACGCGCCATGGCCGAGCAGGCCTTTCGTCGTTGGTACATCGATGCCGGTAAGGCCTGGGTGCCCGAGCGGATCGAGCGTCTGCTGCCTCGGGTGGGCCGAGCCCCCAGCAAGATCGTGGTCCGCGATCTGGGCTTCCGCTGGGGCTCATGCGGACGAACCGGCACCATCAATCTCAACTGGCGGGCGCTCCAGCTACCCCCTCAGTTGATCGACTACCTGCTGATCCATGAGCTCTGTCATCTCATCGAGGCCAAGCACAATCAGGCCTTCTGGCAGGCCGTTGAGCGCGCCCTGCCCGATTGGCGCGACAGGATGCAGGAACTCGACACCCAAGCCGCCTCGGTGTTTTGGTGTCATATCAAGGCCGACAACACGTCTTGTAATTCTTGCCACTGCCGCAGGGACAGGGATCATTGCGTCCCACCTTGACGCTCTTGGCAGGCGGCGCCTTCTTGCTCTTTTTAGCCTCTTCAGTCCCAGGTAGCGACTTGCTCGAGCTTGGATATTGCTGAGCGAGCCACTCCTCACGATCCTGCTCGAAGCAGGCCCAGTGTTCCATCTCGGCCAGGGTATCGTCGATTAAGCCCTTCTCGAGCCGCCTCGTCTTCTCCAGGGCCACCTCCTTGCCTCTGGCCACGTGCTGTTTGATGTCGTTTGCTGAGGCACATGATGTGTCCCCATAATCACCATCATGGGCAAACGAGATTTCATGCGTGGACGGCGACCAAGCCTGGAGAGGCTGCGGTTGCAGCTCGCACGACCTGACGCACTACTCGCGCATGCCCTGCTCGGGCTTGGCACCGGCCTCGCGACGGGGGTTGTGGTCGTCGCCTTTCGTCTCGCTGTAGAAGGCACGCAAGCGCTGATGCTGCCCGAACATGGCGAGAATTACGAGGCGATCAGTCCGCTCTGGCGGTTCCTGCTGCCGCTGCTCGGCGCGTTGCTGATTGGACTGCTCTTCCTGCGCTTCGCCAAGGGCATCTATGTGCTTGGCGTCGCCCGGGTGCTGGAGCGCATGGAATACCATCAGGGCCACATGAGCCTGCGCGGCTTCATGCTGCAGTTCGTTGGTGCGGCCATCGCCATCGTCAGTGGCCATTCGGTTGGCCGGGAGGGACCGCATGTCTATCTGGGCGCGGCCAGCGGCAGCCTGCTTGGGCAGTGGCTGAGCCTACCGAACAACAGTATCCGGACGCTGGTCGCCTGCGGCACGGCGGCTGGTATCTCGGCCTCCTTCAATACGCCGCTGGCCGGCGTGATCTTTGCCCTTGAGGTGCTGGCGCTCGAATACAGCATCACCGGCTTCATCCCGATCATCCTGGCCGCGGTCAGCGCCAACGCGCTCTCGGTGTCGCTGTTTGGCAGCGCACCGGCCTTCGTCATCCCGCCCTTCTTGCTCACCTCGGTGTCAGATCTGCTACCGGTGTTGCTGATCGGCCTCTTCGCGGGCGCGGTATCCGCGGCCTATATCCAGCTACTGCAATCGATCGCGAGCGCGAGCAAGCAGCTCGACTTCTTTAAGCGGATCACGCTCGCCGGGCTTGCCGCTGGCGCCTTTGGCATCCTCGTTCCCGAGGTGATGGGGCTTGGCTATGACTCGCTCGATGACCTGCTGACACAAACCTTGCCGTTGACCTTCTTGCTCATCCTGCTCATCGCCAAGCTCTTGGCGACGTCCACCAGCGTTGGGCTTGGCATCCCCGGTGGCACCATCGGCCCGGCGCTCTTCATGGGCGCAACGCTCGGTCATCTGATCGCTGTGATGGCCACGGGGGTGCTGGGTGCCGATGCGACCTACACGAGCTTCTTCGCCCTGCTGGGCATGGGCGCGATGATGGGCGCCAGCTTGCAGGCCCCGCTCGCGGCGCTGGTGGCTGTCGTCGAGCTGACGCACAGCCCGGGCGTGATCATGCCCGGCATGCTGACCATCATCCTGGCGTCGGTGACCAGCAAGCAGCTGTTCAAGAAAGACTCCTTGTTCGTCACCATGCTCAAGGCCAATGGCTTGGACTATCGAGCCAATCCCGTCGTCGCCCTGCTGCGTCGCAGCGGTGTCGCCAGTGTCATGAATACCCGCTACGCACGCCAGGAGTCGACGCTGACCCGTGAGCAGGCACAGCGCCTGATGAATGACAACCTCGAATGGATTATCGTTGACCGCGATGGGACGCCAGCCTTTGTGATGCCAGGCATCGCCATCGCCAGTTACCTCGCGCAGGACGCCGATGCAGAAGCGATCGACCTGCTCGAGATCCCGGCAGACCGTCTCGAGCTGGCCGCGGTGCACCTGCAAGCGACGCTGCAAGAGGCCTTAGACATCCTCAATCGCAAGGATGTCGAAGCGCTCTATGTGACCCGCCCGATCGCACCGGGCATCAATCACATCTATGGTGTACTGACCCGCGGCCGTATCGAGTCGGCCTACCAGTACTGAGGCCAAGCAACTGCCCATCAACTTCTGCCCGATTTGAGCACCACTGAAGGCGATGATCGGCAAGTAGAAAGTAGACAGTGACCAAGTAGCGGCATCAAGAGGTCGAGCGGCTGCTTGCCGATCAAGCGTCCGCCAACCCGCGCTCGGCAATCCGATAACCGACATCGATCAGCTCGCTCGCTCGATGGAATTCATGCGCTTGGCAGGTATCGCGCGGCACCTCGAGCAACACATCCGGCGCATAAGCGGCGAGCTTCATCGCCGCAATCGCGTTCTGCATGGTCTCGAACGATTGGCTCATCAGCTCGAAGATACCGAGCTCCTCGGCCTCTTCGTCATCTGATTCTCGGTTGTTGCCGATGCTGTCCAAGAAATCGAGGATGCGACCGCGAAGATCGTCGCGGCCTTCAGGGTGCTTACGGCTCTCAGGCTCCTCCGCGCCCTCCATCTGCGATGTCGGCACCGGGGTCTTCGCCTTGCCGTCATCTTCAGGATCACCATTGAGGTTCACGGCGATGGTCAGATCCGTGATGTCGCGAAAGGACGGCGCGATCGGCACCGGATTCAGCAGTCCGCCATCAACCAAGGTCAGGCCCAGATAGGGATGCGGTGTAAACAGCGTTGGTACCGCAATCGACGCGCGGATGGCATCGAACAGCGGCCCCTTGGTGATCCAAATCTCACGTTGGCGCTCGATGTCCGTCGCCACGGCGGTGTAGGCGATCGGCAGTGCTTCGATGTCGCGCTCACCGACCATCTCTCGCAATCGATCCATGATCCGATCGCCCTTGATCAGGCCGGCCGGATGGAAGGCCAGATCCAGGAAGCGTAGCACGTCGGTTCGCCGCAGCGCGCAGACCCAGTCGCGATAGCGGTCGAGCTTGCCGGCGGCATAGATGCCACCAACCAGCGCCCCCATCGAGCAGCCGGAGATGGACTCGATCTGATAGCCATGCTCTTCCAGCCACTGGATGATACCGATGTGCGCCAGCCCGCGCGCACCACCGCTGCCGAGAACCAGAGAGACGCGTTGCCGGGCGCGTTCTTTCATTCAGCTTGACTCCGATCAGCGCCAAAGCAGTTGTGCGCCGTTTGCCTACGCTTTTACGTCCAACCTCTATCCAACGAAAAACGGGCTAGCTGATTGCTCAGCTAGCCCGTTATCTTAATTGGCGTCCCCACGGGGATTCGAACCCCGGTTGCCGCCGTGAAAGGGCGGTGTCCTAGGCCTCTAGACGATGGGGACAGAGGCAGTTGATGGAAAAACCGACGGTCTGTCGTGCGACAAGGACACCCCGGTTTTTGTCCTGTTTGGTGGAGCCAGGCGGGATCGAACCGCCGACCTCAACACTGCCAGTGTTGCGCTCTCCCAGCTGAGCTATGGCCCCGAGACCGAGCCCGGTATATTAGTGTCCTCACCCCCTGTTGTCTAGCAAAAAGTGATGCAGCAGCAAGGTCGGCGCACGAGCCGAACCCTCCGGTCTATCAAGATCTTGCCAAGCCCCTGCAAAGCATGCATGTTTGGCGCGTTTTTTTGTCTAGCCGAGGTCCAAATCCATGATGCGTATCCTTCTGTTCTTGGGCACCAATATCGCGGTGCTCGTGGTCATCAGCATTGTCTTCAATCTGCTGGGACTCAACGGCCTGCTGGCCGCAAACAATGTCGACCTGAACCTGGGCGCGCTGCTCGTGTTCGCTGCGGTGATCGGATTCTCGGGCTCGCTGATCTCGCTGTTCATCTCGAAATGGATGGCGAAGCGTTCGATGGGCGTGCAAATCATCGAGCAACCCTCAACGCCGTTCGAGCATTGGCTGATCGACCTAGTCCGCCGCCAGTCCGAGCAGGCCGGCATCCGCATGCCTGAGGTCGGCATCTTCGACCAGCCCGATCCGAATGCCTTCGCCACCGGTTGGAACAAGAACGATGCGCTGGTGGCCGTGAGCACCGGTCTGTTGCAGCACATGAGCAAGGATGAAGTGGAGGCTGTGGTCGGCCATGAGATCAGCCACGTCGCCAATGGCGACATGGTCACGCTGGCGCTGATCCAAGGCGTGGTCAACACCTTCGTGGTGTTCCTGGCGCGGGTAATCGGTCATACAGTTGATCGGGTGATCTTCAAGAACGAGCACGGCCATGGCATCGGCTACTTCGTCGTCAGCATCCTCGCCGAAATCCTGCTCTCGGTGCTCGCCTCGATGATCGTGATGTGGTTCTCGCGCTATCGCGAGTTTCACGCCGATGCCGGTGGCGCCCACCTGGCTGGACGCGAGAAGATGATCGCGGCACTGCGCGCGCTGCAGCGCGTTCATGAGCCCCGCGACTTGCCTGCTGGCGAGTTCGCCGCCTTCGGTATCTCTGGCAAGATTGCCCAAGGCTTGAAGGCGCTGTTCGCCAGCCATCCGCCGTTAGAGCAACGCATCGAGGCGCTGCAATCGGCCCGCTGAGCCAGCGACCAACGGACCTCGGCGTCCAACTTGGCGCCGAGGTTATCGCTTGCTCAGTCGCACACTCAGCGGAGACGCTAGATAATTCATACTCGCTATTGAATCTCTAAGTACACGGCTAGCCTATACGGTGCGCTACACTCACGTGTCCGGCCAGCCACCAGGCATCTGAACATCCTCAGACACCGTCATGAGCGCGCTTCTCGAGCTATTCCGCAACTCGTCCGCCTACTACGGCGGTAACGCTGCCTTCATTGAGGACCTCTACGAGCGTTTCCTCAAAGACCCGGAGAGCATCGACCTGGCCTGGCGGCAGCGCTTCGAGCTGATCCATCAGGAAGCCGCCAACGAGATACCGCATGGTCCGGTGCGCGAGAACTTCCAGCGCCTGGCCAACGAGAGCCGCAACCGCGCCCAAACTCGGTCGCTGAGCCGCCTGGAGCCGGCCGCCGCAGAGAAGCAAACGGCGGTGGTGCGGCTGATCAACAGCTTTCGCTACCGCGGCCATCAGATCGCAGAACTCGACCCGCTAAAGCTGCGCCCGGCACCCAAGGTCGCCGATCTGCAACCGAGCTACCATGGGCTCGAGGACGCTGACCTCGATCAGGTCTTTCACACCGGCTCGCTCTACGCGCCAGACCGGATGCCGCTGCGCGGCATCATCGACCTGCTGCAGCGCATCTATTGCGGCCCGGTTGGGTCTGAATACATGCACATGACCTCGACCAGCGAGAAACGCTGGGTGCAGAAACGGATCGAGGGCTACCAGGCGCGCCCTGAGCTGAATGCCGCAGACCGGGGCTGGCTGATGACCATGCTCACCGCGGCCGAGGGCCTGGAGAAGTACCTGCACACCCGTTACGTCGGTCAGAAACGCTTCTCGCTCGAAGGCGGCGAGGCGCTGATTCCGCTCCTCGACGAGCTGATCCAACGCGCTGGCCGCAAGGGCGTGCGCGAGATCGTCATCGGCATGGCGCATCGCGGCCGACTGAATGTGCTGGTCAATATCCTCGGCAAGCCACCGCAGGAGATCTTCGCCGAGTTCGAAGGCAAGGTGCGCCTGAGCCCGCGCCAGCTCGCCGGCGATGTCAAATACCATCTCGGCTTCTCGACCGATATCGACACGCCGGGAGGCATCACCCACGTCGCACTCGGCTTTAATCCCTCGCATCTGGAGATCATCAACCCGGTGATCGAAGGCTCGGTGCGCGCGCGCCAGCGCCGCCGTGGCGATCGCAGCGGCGATCAGGTGATGCCCGTACTGATCCACGGCGACGCCGCCTTCGCCGGCCAGGGCGTGGTCACCGAGACCTTGCACCGCCGGGGT
>CAZEZH010000065.1:0-17187 GCA_964516305.1 uncultured Halochromatium sp.
GGCCGCGATGTTCCACGTGGAACATCGTGGCTGGCACTTCCCCTCAAGAAGGCTTTTGGCCGCAGATGACGTTGAGCGACACAGAGTAGCATTTGACAAAAAAGCCCCCTTGGCGAGAATCCAAAGGTAACAGACCTCTGGGTTCAACCTCCCCATGATCAGGCAGAGGCATTCGCGACGGTTCCATGTTCCACGTGGAACACCAGATCACCCTGAGGTCGGCAACGCTCAGAGACGATCTTGCCGGGTAGCGCTGTATAAAAGACTTGATAGTCTTTGCTCCTGAGCAGACCCAAAAGCCTCTCCGTCCAGTCGGGCGCCAGTTCCGCATCCAGGTCGTCAACCAGCCATAGCGCATCCGCACCCTGGGCTACCGACACCAACTGCTCAGCAGCCACCTGCAGCATACAGCCGAGCACCTTGGCCTGACCTCGTGACCCGATCCATTTCACCCCGTCACAGCGCAGCGAAAAATCCGCCCGCGATATGCCAAGGTAGGTGAAGCCGCGCTCCCGATCCGCTGCCCGCATCTCTAGCAGCCGTTCCAACAGCTCATCAGGCTCTGACACCCCTCCGTCCCAGCGCGCATCGATCTCGGTAAACCAATCCTCTTCTACGCTCAGCTGCCGAAACCCCTCGGCCAATCGCCCAAAGAACTCTGCTCGTCTAGCTGCAATCTCCGACAACGCCTCCGCATAAGCCTGGTCCCAAACCGCTCGGCCCTGACCCCCAGCCCGCAACCACGCATTCCGTTGGGCCGCAACGCGTCGGAATCGAGAAAAAGCTCCGGCGGCTGAACGGTCCCATAACATCAGATTCCAATCAACAAAACGACGCCGCAACGCAGGCTCACCATCCACCAGCGCATGCGTCCATTCGCAGATCAGACGAACCGGCAACCTGCATTCGCCGCCTTCTGGAGGCTCCCGTTTCACTTCGCCAGAAGCACAGACCCAGCTCATCCGAGCATTAGAGGTCGCGGTCTCGGTCCAGCCTTCGACCCGGGCAGAGGATGCACCGCGCTCGATTAGGCTCCCAAACCGCCTGCCGCGGAAGCTCCGGCCTCGACTCAGGCAATACAATGCTTCCAGCAACGCGGTCTTTCCGGCCGCATTCGCTCCAACGAGCCAATTGCCCTGAGCGCCCAAATCAAGATCCACATCCCGCAGATTGCGAAAGCGCTGCACCTTCACACGCTTTAGTATCGCCTTAGACAACGCTCACCCTTGGGGCCCGACCCTCGCTCGCCTCGACCCTGCCACAAGCCACAGCGCCACGCAGGTCTTCCGGTTGCACGCTGAACTGACTCATGGCTAGAGGCGCATCGGCATGATTACGAACACCTCATCTTCAGCACTCACTCCTTGCCAAACCGCACTGCTCTCAGCGTCGCGAAACCGCACCTGGACATGAGAAACGTCGACCGCGGAGAGAACATCGAGCACATAGGCGACATTGAAACCAACCGCGACCGACTCGCCGCTATACTCGATTTCGATCTCGTCTTCCGCCTCTTCCTTCTCAGGATTTTGGGTCTGCAACGAGAGCCGCCCCGACTCGAAGGTGACCCGGACCCCCTTGTATTTCTCGTTAGAGAGAATGGCCGTGCGCTGGAGCGCAGATTTCAGTCGGTCCCGGTCAATGGTGGCCAAGCGTTCAAGCTCCGCCGGGATGACGCGGTTGTAATCCGGATATTGACCCTCGACCAGTTTCGAGACGACTTGCGTCTTGCCGAGATCGACCCGCAATGTTCGCTCGGACAACTCGACCCGCACCTCCTCGGGCGCAGACCCAAGTAGTCGCTTCAACTCCAGCACCGTCTTCGCCGGCACGATGACCTGCCGCGGCTCCGCATTGAGTCCGAGTTCTTCTTCCTTGCCATCACCAACCACAGCCACCGCCTTCGCCAGTCGGTGCCCATCGGTGGCAACCGCTACCACTCGCTCGGCAGACAGCTCCAGCAGAACCCCGTTGAGGTAGTAGCGCACGTCCTGCTGGGCCATCGCGAACGAGGTCTTCTCAAGCATCCGTTGCAGCACCTCTCGTTCAACGCTGAGGGACACCTCAGCCGGCGGCACCTCCATCGACGGGAAATCCGCCGCTGGCAGTGTGCTGAGCGTAAACCGGCTCCGCCCGGACACCAGCGTCGCCCGTTCAGCCTGGGCCTTGATCTGCACCTGAGTGCCTTCTGGCAGCGAGCGACAGATATCGATCAACTTGCGCGCTGGCAGTGTCATGGTCCCCGCCTCCTCAACATCGCAGACAGCGGCGCTGTTGATCTCGATCTCGAGGTCAGTACCCTTCAGACGCAATAGACCATCTTCTGCATCCAGTAATAGATTGCCGAGTATCGGGAGGGTTTGGCGCCGCTCTACAACCCCTCCGACCAAGGACAAAGCAGACAGTAGCACCGAACGATCGACCGAAATCTTCATGCGTCATTACTCTTAATCTTAAATATCTATATCGTCGTGATAATAGGCTCGGTGGACAACTGCTTAAGAGAGCGAAAATGGTCGCTAAAACAGCCGTATACCGGTATCGAAACCCTGTGTGAACTGGCCTTGATGAGCTGTTAGGCAGTTGTGGATAGACTTGTTCCGACAAACGGCCCCCAGGTTACCCACAGCTAGTTCTGTAGAGTTCTCAACAGGATCTTGTAGTCTTCCTCGATCATGGTATCGCCGGCGCGCAACTCGGTGACCTTCCGCGCCGCATGGATCACCGTGCTGTGATCGCGCCCGCCAAAGGCCTTGCCAATCTCGGGCAGGCTGTGTTTCGTGAGTTCTTTGGCGAGCGTCATCGCCACCTGTCGCGGTCGCGCGATCGAGCGGGATCGACTCGAGGACAGCAGGTCACTGACGCGGATCTTGTAGTGGGCCGCGACCGCCTTTTGGATGTTCTCGATCGATACTTGCTTGTCCTGCGCCACCAGCATGTCGCGCAGGGCCTCCTTGGCAAACTCCACCGTCACCGGTACCCCAAGGAACCGCGAGTTCGCTGCAAGCCGGCGCAGTGCGCCCTCGAGCTCGCGGATGTTGGAGCGCACCCGCTTGGCGACGAAGAACGCCACATCATCCGGCAGGTCTGCCCCGATCAAGGTCGCCTTACTGTTCAGGATGGCCACCCGTGTCTCCAGGTCGGGTGGCTCGATGGCTACCGTCAGGCCCCAACCGAACCGCGATCGCAGCCGTTCTTCGAGGCCGCTGACCTCTTTCGGGAAGCGATCGCTCGAGAGCACGATCTGTTGCTGGGCCTCAAAGAGGGCGTTAAAAGTGTGGAAAAACTCCTCTTGCGAACGATCCTTCCCAGCGAAGAACTGCACGTCATCGATGAGCAGGACGTTGACACGCCGATAGAACCGTTTGAACTTGTCGATCTCGTTATGCTGCAGCGACCGGATCATGTCCGAGACGAAGCGCTCTGAGTGCACATAGATCACCCGAGCCTCTGGGTTGGCCTCTAAGATGGCGTTGCCGATGGCGTGCATGAGGTGCGTCTTACCCAGTCCGACACCACCATAGACGAAGAGCGGGTTGTAGGCCGTGCCCGGGTTCTGGCCGATTTGGATCGAGGCAGCTCTGGCAATCTGGTTCGATTTGCCTTCGACAAAGGTGTCAAAGTTAAACGTCCGGTTCAGCCCGGCTTCACTGCGGCGCTGCTCCAACTGCGCAGTATCGGCGCCCTCGCTGCTGCTTCGCGGACCTTCAGGTTCACTATCCTGCTCGCGTAGCGCCCCGATCTCGAAGCTCACTTGTTCGATCCGGCCCTCGCTCACCCCAAGGCACAGTGACGCAATCTGCTTCTCGTAATGTTGCTTCACCCAATCCTTGACGAATCGGTTGGGCGCGAAGAGTCGAAGTCGACCGCCGTCCTCACTCGCTTGCAGGGGCATGATCCAGGTATTAAATTCAGAGTCAGTGAGATCCTGTTTCAGTAGGCTCGTGCACTGGTCCCAAAGCTTCGGCATCGCCGATTTCCTCGCTGTGCGTGACTGTGGAGCGGCGCTAGACACCGCGACTGCGACCGGCCAGTCTAGACCTCCGCTCGACAGTTATCCACAGCCTGGACAGGATTGTCAGGCCGGCGCGAAGGCGAGCTTAACCGTTGACCCCGGTCCAACGTCGTTCTAATATGGGCGGTCTTGTTCCGTGGGTTTGCGCGCAATCGCCTGCACTCGCGGTATGAATCGCCCTCGGTATCCCTCTGCCATCCCAGGCAGGCCGATCCCAGCGACAGATCCAGTCGCTGCCGCTCGGCGAGCACCACATTGAATCGGCTGAACATCATCGTCCGACCCAAGAACACTGGGTCACATCCGTGGAGACCTCTTCGTGAAACAGACCTTCCAACCCAGCCGTCTGAAGCGAGCGCGGACGCATGGCTTTCGAGCACGCAACGCCACCCGTACTGGCCGCAAGGTCTTGCAAGCTCGGCGGGCCAAAGGTCGTGCCCGCTTGACGCCCTAACCTTGTCGTCCGGCCAGTCGCGAACTCAGACCGATGCCGGCACCCAGGTGCGAACCGTGCAGACAACACGATCGGCAGGAGTCAGATTCCCGCGAGCGGCCCGGTTACTGGACACGTATCAATTTGACTGGGTTTTCGCCGCGCCGTGCCGTTCGAGTGATGCCTATTTCACGGTACTCGGGCGCCCATCAGTTGATGCCGTCTCGCCTGCCGCAGCGCGACTCGGGCTGGCTATCGCCAAACGCTGTGCTCGACGCGCCGTTGCGCGCAACCGGATCAAACGTGTGATTCGCGAAAGCTTTCGCCATGCCCGAGTGATGCTGAAGCCGGTTGACCTGGTCGTGCTCTGTCGCCGAGCAGCCGTGGAGGCGGACAACGAGACGCTGACCGCCTCACTGTCCAGGCACTGGAAGCGCTTTCAGTGATGATCGCCAGACAGATCGTGCGAGGTTCCATCCGGGCCTACCAACTGTTTCTGAGCCCGTTTCTCGGAAACCACTGTCGGTTCTACCCGAGCTGCTCGCAATACGCGATGGAAGCCGTGGAGCACCATGGGGTGTTGCGCGGTGGCTGGCTCGGCATCCGACGCCTACTTCGATGCCATCCCTGGCATCCGGGTGGTGTCGATCCTGTTCCGCCTGTGCGTCAGTCCTCCGAGGCTGACAAGCAGTCGACCCAAACCCACTAACCGCTAGCGCAAGTCCTCTCCCACTCATGGAAAACATGCGCCTGATCCTGATTCTGGCTCTCGCTTTTGTCCTATTTCTGATCTATCAGGCCTGGGTCGAGGACTATGGAACGCCGCCCTTGGCGTCGACCGAAACGGAGAGCTTCGTCGATCGTCCAGCTGCTGACGGCTCATCATCCGGCTCGCCTGCCGATGCGCCGGATGCACCGGACGTTGAGGCACCGACAGTAGATGCAGTACCTGGCTCCCCTCGCACCAGCGAGAGCGCCGATTCGGCCCTCGCGGCGGGTCCAATCCTGGTCGAGACCGACGTGTTGCGCGCCGAGATTTCGCCGCGCGGCGGCACCATCCAGGCGCTTTACCTTCTTGATTACCAGCAGGATGCGGATGATCCCAACAGACCCTTCCAACTTCTGAAGGCCAGCACGCCGAATCTCTTCATCGTCCAGTCTGGGCTGCTCGGCGGTCCGGATAATGGTCTGCCCACCCATGACGCCGTCTTCACGCCGGCCCAGACCAGCTACAGCCTGAGTGAGGACGAGAACGAGCTGCTGGTTGAGCTATTCTGGCAGAACGATGCCGGGCTCCAGGTGGTGAAGCGCTACCGCTTCGAGCGCGGTCGCTTCCTGGTGCAGGCCAGCCAGGAGATCATCAACAGCAGCGATGCGCCGATCTCGGTTCGTGATTACGAGCAGCTGCAACGTACTGAGCTATACGACCCGAACAAGTCGAGCTTCATCCATACCTATACCGGCGGCGTCTACTACGGCCCCGAGGTCAAGTATAAGAAGGAATCCTTCGGCGAGATGTCCAAACGGTCGTTGGATCTGACCATCACCGATGGCTGGGTGGCGATGATCCAGCACTATTTCATGGCCGCCTGGATACCCCCATCAGCTGTCGCGGAGACCTTCTATACCAAGGTGGTCGATAACGGCAGTCACTACATCATCGGCGCCTACTCGCCGTCGGTGACCATCCCGGCCGGCGCAAGCCACACCTTCGAGAGCCAGCTCTTCGCCGGTCCGAAGCTGCAGGACCGACTCGCCGAGATTGCTCCAGGGCTCGAGCTGGCCGTCGACTATGGCTGGCTAACCATCCTTGCCGAGCCGATCTTTTGGTTGCTGAATGCCATCCACTCGCTGGTTGGCAACTGGGGCTGGTCGATCATTATCCTCACCATTCTGATCAAAGCGGCCTTCTACAAGCTGTCCGAGACCAGCTACAGGTCGATGGCCAACATGCGCAAGATGACCCCGCGCATCCAGGCCCTGAAGGACCGCTACGGTGATGACAAGGAGAAGCTCAACCAGGCCTTCATGGAGCTGTACAAGAAGGAGAAGATCAATCCGCTTGGCGGCTGCTTGCCGATCCTGGTGCAGATCCCGGTCTTCATCGCCCTGTACTGGGTGCTGCTCGAGAGTGTCGAGCTGCGTCATGCGCCGTTCATCCTCTGGCTCGACAATCTCACTGAACCGGACCCGCTCTATATCCTGCCGCTGATCATGGGCGTCTCCATGTTCGTGCAGCAGAAGCTGAATCCACCGCCGCCAGACCCGATGCAGGCCAAGATCTTCATGGCCCTGCCGTTTGTGTTCACGGTGTTCTTCGCCTTCTTCCCGTCCGGCTTGGTGTTGTACTGGACCACCAATAACCTGCTCTCGATCACTCAACAGTGGTATATCACCCGCAAGGTCGAGCAGGCCGCGAGCCACGGTGGGGGTCGGAGTAACAAGAAATCGAAGTGATGATCGTGGCGAAACAGACGGGATGGGCCAGCAGCACGCCTCTGTGGCACTAGCTGCCGCTGGATCGGTACCGACCACCTCGGTCGACACCATTGCGGCGGTCGCGACGGCTCCAGGCACGGGGGCAATCGGTATCCTGCGCATCTCTGGGCCGGCCACGAGCCAGATCGCCGAGCAGGTCCTCGGCGCCTTGCCTCAGCCTCGACTGGCCACGTTGCGGCGCTTCCTCGATAGCCAGGGTCAAGCCATCGATCAAGGCGTTGCGCTCTGGTTTCGCGCCCCTCACTCGTTTACCGGCGAGGATCTGCTCGAGCTTCAAGGCCATGGCGGTGCTCGCGTGCTCGACCTGCTCCTCGAGCGCGTGCTCGAACTCGGCGCCCGCCCTGCCCGCCCAGGCGAGTTCAGTGAACGTGCCTTCCTCAACGGCAAGCTCGATCTGGCGCAGGCAGAGGCGATCGCCGACCTGATTCAGGCCGCGACGGCGACCCAGGTCCGGCTTGCAAATCGCAGTCTCCAGGGCGTCTTCTCCCGCCAGGTTCGTGCACTGGTCGAGCAGCTTACCCGCTTGCGCGCCTTGATTGAGGCTGCACTGGATTTCCCGGATGACGAACTCGACGCGCTGCCGATTGCTGATGGGGAATTCGCGGCGCTGATCGCCTCCACCCAGGCCTTACTCGCGGGCACAGAGCAAGGCGAGCTGATCCGCGAGGGTCTGCTGGTCGTCATCGCAGGGGCACCAAACGCTGGCAAATCCAGCCTTCTCAACGCACTTGCCGGTACAGACGCTGCCATTGTCACCGAGATACCTGGCACCACCCGCGACCTGTTGCGTGCCGAGATACAGACCGATGGGTTACCGATGCGACTGGTCGACACCGCCGGCCTGCGGCCATCGAGCGACCCGGTCGAACAAGAGGGGATTCGGCGTGCACGCGCGCAGATCCAGGACGCTGATCACCTCCTGCTGATCGTCGACGACAGCGTAGCGCCGGCCTGCCGTTCCGTGCAGGCACATCTGGCCGAACTCGAGCTTAATCCTGAGGTACCGGTGACCATCCTGCGCAACAAGATCGACCGCAGCGGGCGTCGACCTGGAGCCTGCTCTACAGCCGAGGGTTACACCGAACTTGGCTGTTCGGCGCTGACGGGGGCAGGCCTTGATGAACTTCGGGGGCATCTCAAGGCGGTGGCCGGCTACCGAGGTTCAGGCGCCGGCAACTATTCTGCGCGACGCCGCCATGTCGAGGCGCTGCGACTTGGCTTGCAGCATCTGACCCATGCGCAGCACGTCTGGGCCGCCCAAGCCGTTGCTGCGACCCCGGCCCCAGAGCTGGTCGCCGAGGATCTGCGGATGGCTCAGCAAACACTCGGCGAGATCACCGGCGAGGTCAGCTCGGAGGATCTGCTAGGGCGCATCTTCAGCGAGTTCTGTATTGGCAAATAGCCCCTGAGGCTGCTTGGCCTCAATAGGCCGACATTGGCCTAGCCGCCTTCGATCATGCCCAGCAGGCGAGCCGCCTCGTCGGCAACCTCGGTGTCAGGGTCAAGGGCTTGGGCCCGCTCCAACGCTTCGCGGGCGAGGGCTGAGTCACCGTTCTGGAGTGCGACGAAGCCAAGGCTCAGCCAGATGCGCTGAAAGTCGGGGTCTAGCTCGGTTCCCTGTTGCAAGACCTGCAGGGCTTCAGGGGCGCGGCCAGTGTAGTGCAACGCCAGGCCAAGATCGTTGTGGGTCTCGGCATCTGCCGGCTCCAGTTCGAGCACGCGCCGATAGATCGGGATCGCCGCTTCGAATTGCCTTGCGGCAAAGAGGCGATCGGCGGCGTCGCCCAGGGCGAGTGGATCGGTCGAGCCTAGGTCGATTCCGCCATCGGCACCCTGACCCTCAAGTGCTTGGCGCATGCGATTACCGAGGGCGTCAGTCTGGGCGACCCCTTGGGTGTTGTCCCTGTCCGTCGGTACCTGATGCGTTCCCTGTGCAGCTGCGGGCAGTCGTGGCGGGTGGCGAATGTAGTAATCGCGCGTGATCCCGAAGACCGTGAAGCCATAGAAGAACAGGAAGACGAGAAAGATGACCCATTGCAGGGCCGTGAGTTTTGGCAACATCGGTATCGCATCGGTGATGGCATCAGGGTGCAGGGATGCTGCGAAGCTTCGGCGTTGCTGTCAACCCAGCGTTCGCAGTTCGCAGGGGCTATCTGCATGATTGATCCGAATGATCGGTCAGGATGGTTTATGCTAAGGCACTGCTTTCACTTGATTAGGAGCCCTTGCAGACATGCCAACCCCATTAAGCGATCTTCGTGGAGCCACAACAGCCCTGGTCGAGACCCTCGCCGCCGAGGGCATCAGCGATGGCGATGCCTATGCGGCCGCGGCTGCCACCCCGGCCCAGCGCAAGGAATTGGCCGCACGCTGTAACTGCGACACTGTCACCATCCTTGAGCTGGCCAATCGAGCCGATCTGTCGCGGATCAAAGGCGTATCCGGGGTTTACTCGGATCTGCTGGAGAACGCTGGGGTCGACACGGTAAAGGAACTGGCAACCCGCAACGCGACCAACCTGCATGCGAAGCTGGAGGAGACCAATGCGTCGATGCAGCTCACTCAGCGGCCACCCAGCGCAGCCCAGGTCGAGGATTGGGTCGATCAGGCAAAGGCGCTACCCAAGCTCCTGAGCTACTGATGGCTGACGGCGCACAAGCAGTGGATATCAAGCAAGCGATTGCGCGGGCCGTCGATGGCCAGGACCTAGACCATCCGAGCATGACCGCGGCCATGGACGCCATCATGACCGGTCAGGCGACGCCGGCGCAGATCGCCGGCTTCCTGGTGGCTTTACGGCTCAAGGGCGAGACGGTAACCGAGATCGCGGCAGCGGCCGAGGTGATGCGGTCCCTCGCGAGCGGCGTTGACCTGGGTGCACTTGAGCATACCGTGGATATTGTCGGGACTGGCGGCGACGCCTCCAGCACCTTTAATGTCTCCACCACCAGTATCTTCGTTGCGGCCGCGGCGGGCTGTTGTGTGGCCAAGCATGGCAATCGATCGGTGTCGTCGAAATCGGGCGCGGCGGATGTGTTGGAGGCTGCGGGATTGCGGCTTGATCTGAACCCAGAGCAGGTTGCGCATTGCGTGCGCGAGGTCGGCGTCGGCTTCATGTTCGCCCCGGCCCATCATGGCGCGATGAAGTATGCCGTTGCGCCGCGCCGAGAACTCGGTATTCGGTCCATCTTCAATGTGCTGGGTCCGCTCACCAATCCTGCCGGTGTGCCCCGGCAAGTGCTCGGTGTCTTTGCGGAGCGCTTGCTTCTGCCCTTAGCAGAGGTCTTGCAGCGTCTGGGCGCGACGCACGTGCTGGTGGTGCATGCCCGGGATGGACTCGATGAGATCAGCATCGCAGAGCGGACCGATATCGCCGAGCTGAAAGAGGGTGTGATCACGCGCTACAGCATCGCACCCGAGGACTTCGGTCTCGAGCGCAGCCCACTGGATACAATTCGAGTCGAGGATCCCGCACAGAGCCTGAACTTGCTCACCGCGGTACTCGATAATCAGCCCGGCCCGGCTCGCGATATCGTTGTGCTCAATGCTGGAGCGGCAATCTACGCCGCCGATGTGGTCGCTAGCTTCCCCGAGGGCGTTCGGTTTGCCGACGAGGTGATCGCGCAAGGCGCTGCGCGTCAGCGATTCGATGACCTGATCGCATTGGCGAAGCGGCTATGACTGAGATCCCAGATATCCTCAAACGGATCATTGCGCGCAAGCAAGAGGAGGTTGCCGAGCGTCAGCGGCGTGTGTCGCGTCGGGCGCTCGAGATCCAGCTGGGCGATGCGTCCCCGCCTCGTGGCTTTGCCCAGGCGCTTCAACGGCGGGTCGCGACCGGTGCACCGGCAGTGATCGCTGAGATCAAGCGGGCCAGCCCCAGCAAGGGGTTGATCCGAGATGATTTCGATCCAGCTGAACTCGCTCGCTCCTATGCGCAGGGAGGGGCTAGCTGTGTCTCCGTGCTGACGGATCAGGATTTCTTCCAGGGCGATGATCAGCATCTGATTGATGCGCGCGCTGCCTGTGCACTGCCGGTGATCCGCAAGGACTTCATCATCGATGACTATCAGCTGTTCGAGGCCCGTGCCATGGGCGCGGATTGCGTGCTCTTGATAGCCGCCTGTCTCGATGATGCGGCTCTGGCTAAATTCGCTGCGCTCGCAGAGGACCTTGACCTTGATGTGCTGGTCGAGGTCCATGATGCGCAAGAGCTGGAGCGGGCGCTGGCGGTGCCAGGCCGCCTGCTCGGCATCAATAATCGGGATCTGCGCAGCTTCGAGGTCGATCTGCAGACCACGCTGAGCTTGAGGTCCCAGGTTCCGCCGGATCGGCTGCTCATCACCGAGAGTGGCATCCATTCCGCTGACGACGTCGCACTGATGCGCGATCAGGGCGTACAGGCCTTCTTGGTCGGGGAATCGTTGATGCGTACCGAAGACCCAGGGAAGACGCTGGCGATGCTCTTCTCATCCGCGTCAGGATGCGCTTAGCGTGTCCCGAACACGACGATGGTCTTGCCGCTGACACCGATGTGGCCCTTCTCTTCGAGGGTCTTCAGGACCCGTCCTGCCATCTCCCGGGAGCAGCCGACCATGCGACCGAGATCCTGGCGGGTGATCCTGATCTGCATGCCGTCCGGATGAGTCATGGCGTCTGGTTGCTTGCAGAGTTCTAGCAGGGCGCCGGCGATGCGGCCGGTCACATCAAGAAAGGCCAGATCGCCGACCTGGCGGCTGGTTTGGCGCAGTCGCTCAGCGAGCTGCCCGCCGATGGCAAACAAGAGCCCAAGAGCGTGCTGACTTAGCTCTCGGTGCAGCAGTTGTTGCAGCCGCATATAGCTGATCTCTGCGATGGTACAGGGCTCGCGCGTGCGCACGATCACACTGCGTGTCGTCATGTCCTGGAACAGTCCCATCTCACCGATGAATTCGCCTTTGTTGATGTAGGCCAAGGTCAGCTCATGGCGCTCATCGTCCTCGATCAGCGCTGTGACGGAGCCATCGATCAGATAATAGAGGCTCTCGGCTGGTTCGCCGCGGCGGATGAAGTCGATATGCTTCTCGTAGTGCTTGGTATGGCAGTGGCTCAAAAACGGCGTGAGCCAGGCAGGTTCATGCGGCGGCTTCGTCAGCATCGATTCAACCCTATCTGAGCGGTGGATAGACGGAGTCTAACAAGTCTTGCCCCAGCACGATTCATGCTAGTCTTCGCGCCCATCACTGCAGGCCAGGCAATACCCTAATAGGAGAGCGAATGAAGGCACGTGTCAAGTGGGTCGAAGGGACCGCGATGCTCGGTGAATCGTCGAGCGGACATGCAGTGGTGATGGATGGTCCACCCGAGGCTGGTGGACGCAACCTTGGGCCCCGACCGATGGAGATGCTATTGCTCGGCATGGGCGGTTGTACCCAGTTCGACGTCTTATTGATCCTGCGCAAGGCGCGGCAAGCGGTGACCGACTGTGAGGTCGAGCTGACCGCGGAGCGAAGCGACACTGATCCCAAGGTCTTTACTCAGATCCATGCCCATTTCATTGTTACCGGCCGGGGGTTGAGCGAGGCGCGGGTCGCACGCGCGATCGAGCTGAGTGCGACCAAATACTGTTCGGCGTCGATTATGCTGGGCGCCACCGCGACCATCACCCACGACTATGAGCTGCGCGATCTGGCCGACAGGGTGGCGGATTAAGCGGCTCCTGCCGCGCACTCCACCCGGGCTTGCAAGCCAACACAGCCCCGCGTAGCCTTACGTGCCCTTGTTCCGGGGACTGCCATGCCGAAGATGAAAAAACGCCTGAAGCTGGAAGGGTTCAACAACCTGACCAAGTCTTTGAGCTTCAATATCTATGATGTCTGCTACGCGAGTTCGGCCGAGCAACGTCAGGCCTACCTCGAATATATCGATGAGGCCTACAATGCGGAGCGGCTCACCGGCATTCTGACCGATGTGGCGAATATTATCGGTGCGAACGTGCTCAATATCGCGCGTGAGGACTATGAGCCCCAGGGCGCCTCGGTCACCATGTTGATCGCCGAGGAGGCGGTGCGCGAAGAGCCGGTCTCGAATGCAGCAACGCCAGGCCCGTTCCCAGACGCGGTGGTGGGCCATCTCGATAAGAGCCATATCACCGTTCACACCTATCCGGAAAGCAATCCGCACAGCGGGATCAGTACCTTCCGTGCTGATATCGATGTCTCAACCTGCGGCCTGATCTCGCCACTGAAGGCGCTAAACTACCTGATCCACGCGCTCGAGTCCGACATCGTCATCATGGACTACAGGGTGCGCGGCTTCACCCGCGATGTCGGCGGCCGCAAGCACTTCATCGATCACAACATCAGCTCGATCCAGAACTATCTCTCTCGCGATACCAAGGACCGGTTTCAGATGATTGACGTCAACGTCTACCAGGAAAATCTGTTCCATACCAAGATGGTCGTCAACCACTTCGATCTGAATGACTACCTGTTCTGTGTCACGACCGCTGATCTGCCAGAGAAGGAACAAGCCGGTATCGAGCGGTTGGTGCGGCGCGAGATGATGGAGATCTTCTATGGTCGCAATCTCTCGCGGGAGATTGCGACCTGGCAGACACCCAACGCCTGAGGCTGAGCGCATGTTCTGCGAGCCGTTGCTTAGAGCCAGTAGGCCCCGCCGGTCATCACCTTGGAAACGGCACGCATCGCGAGCTTTACAGGCGTAGGCAGCTCGGCACCGCCCGCGCCGAGGGCAACCTGAGCATGATGGGCTTCGTCGGTCTTCATCTGCTCAAGCACGGCCTGGGTGCGGTGGTCATCGGCGGGAACCTGCGCAATATGGGCATCGAGATGGTCTTCTACTTGCCGCTCGGTCTCGACCACGAAACCTAGGCTCCACTTGTCGCCGGCGATTCCGGCAGCCGTTCCCATCACCAATGAGCCGGCATACCAGAGCGGGTTGAGCAAGCTCTTGCGGCCGCCAAGCTCTTGGATACGCTCTTCACACCAGGCTAGGTGGTCATTCTCCTCTTGGGCTGAGCGCTCCAGGCGTTCGCGAACACTGGCATCGCGGGCCGTCAGCGCCTGGCCCTGATAGAGCGCCTGGGCGCAGACCTCTCCGGTGTGGTTGATACGCATTAAGCGGCCGATATGCAGGCGCTCCTCCTCGGTGAGATCAACCTCTGGCGCGCTTTTACCGGGATTCTCCCGCTCGGTTACGGCAGGGCGGCCAAAGAGGGTGCGAAGCGTTTGATCGACGCCGATCAGCGCACGATCCAACGGGTTGTAGTCACGGGTATTCATAGGTCGGTTGCTGCTGGTTGGGTTGACAGGTAGAGCTGCTGCTCGATGAGCTGAAGCGGATGAAGGACCTGGGTGGTGAGGCCAGCGCTGCGAAGACGCGCGGACAGGTGCAATGCGCAGCCGGTGTTGGTTGTGACCAGGTAGTCGGGCTGTAGGTGCCTCAATGCGTCAACCTTCGGGGCGGCTAACGCGAGTGCAATGTCTGGATGTTCGGTAAGATAGGTTCCCGCCGCACCACAGCAACTGTCGTTTCCAGGCAATGAGGTCACCGAGAGTTCGGGGATGCGTTGCAATAGCTGATAGACGGCGACCTGATCGCGCAGCTGATTGCGGTGTGAACAGGGCTCATGGACGGCGACGGTCACCGGTAACGGCTGTAGACTGGCGTTGGCCGGCCAGGGGCGATCGAGCAGGAAACGGCAGATCTCGATGGCATTGATCTGCTGTGCTTGCGTCTGGCCTTGCTCGCGCAGTTCGGCAACACAGGCACTGGCGAGTCCAACGACGGCGCGCCCGGCGAAGGCCTTTGCGTTTGCCGCAATCTGTTGATCGGCTTCAGCGGGATAGCCGTTATGGCGATGGATGGCACCGCAACAGCCTTGGTCGATCGGCACCTCGGGTGGGTAACCGAGTCGGGTGAGTAGGCGAAAGGCGGTAGCCTCCAACGGCTGATCGGTCAGTCGTGCGATACAGCCGCGAAACAGCGCCGGTGCCAGCCCCTCACCGTTGCTGATCTTGACTGCTTCACCCAGGCCCGCCGTTGACGGACTCGATACCGGGTTCCGCTCTGCGCCGGAGTTTGAGTACCTAGACTCAGTCGAGCCTTCCGCCGAACTCCTAGACAAGCTGCTAGGCGAGTCTCCATTCGAACTCAAACCTGAGCCTACCGATGGGTTAGCAGCACGGCGAACCTCGCTCAACGCGAACGCATTACGCCTGCGCGGCCAGCACAGGGCGCGCGCTAAGGGGTCCAGAATCTGAATCGCCGGCCAGTAACGCGAGGCGCGGTCGATGACCGCCTGCGGAAGCCGCAGCCAGCGATAGCCGGTACCTATCGCAGCGATCAATCGCAGCCCCGCCGGTCGTGTCAGCAACGCAAGCTGCAGGCGTCGCGGCCAACGTTGCCACATTGGGCGGCGTTGCTCGCGAACAGCACGCGCGCCATCCATCAGGGCGCCATAGCGAACCAGCGAGGGGCAGCTCGGTTCGCAGGCCCGGCATTCCAAACATTGATCGAGGTGAAACTGCACCCGTGGCCCATCGCTGATGGCGCCGCTCAGCCAGCCCTGGATCAGCGCGATCCGCCCGCGCGGTGATTCGCCTTCGTCGCGGGCGAGCTTGAAGGTTGGGCAATGCGGCAGGCAGTAGCCGCATTTGACGCACTGGTCGGCGAGGCCCAGCAAGCTGCTGATCTCAGGCTCGGCGGCGACTTCTCTCATGGACGTCCAGCATTTTGACGGGCTGCGCGTTGCGATTTCGGCGCGATAGCCGCACGCTCTAGACTCGGCACGAGCGTTGCTGGTGCCTTCCTCTGTTCGGATTGGAGCCTCTGATCGTGTCCTATTACAAGCATCATCTGTTCGTGTGCATCAATGAGCGACCCGATGGCAGCCAGTGCTGCGCACAGTGTAACGCCCAAGCCTCGCGTGACTTCTTGAAGAAACGCAGTAAAGAGCTGGGGATCGCGGGTCAGGGTGGGGTCCGGGTCAACACCGCCGGCTGTCTTGATCGCTGTAGCGAGGGGCCGGTGGCGGTCGTCTATCCAGACGACGTTTGGTATACCTACGTGGACAAGGAAGACCTCGAAGAGATCCTGCAGTCACACCTGATCAAGGGCGAGCCAGTAGAGCGGTTGCGCCTAACTGACCCAACCTAATCGGGAGGCCCGCCGAGCGGCTGCATCAGGCTCTGGGCCTGCTTGGGTCGCTAACAGGTTAGCGACCGGCCATTGAATGCCAATGGTTTCATCGGCTGGCGGAGCGGGAAACCGCAGACAGGGTCTGTCAGCGCGCGGATTGCTCACGCAAGGTCTCGATATCCCAGGCCTTGAGGAGGTTGGCGGTAACATCGGGAGAATCGAGGTTTTTACCGGTGACCTGAATCATGATCCGACCGTCGAGCATCAAGGTTGCTTCAGCGCTCTCGGCGTCGGGCTCCCATTTCAACATTCCGGTTTCCCGCCCGATACGGATGCGTTCGACGTTCGGTTGTGCCGCGAGCATGGCGGGATTATTGAAGAGGGCGGCCATGCCCTGAATCATCGGGTTATCCATGGTCAGTGTCGCGGTCAGGCTGCCATCGCCGTCGTCTTGGGTGTATTGTCGCTCGAGAATTGTGCCCATCGAGCCGCCAAACAGTGCCGCGGCGCCACCGCCGCTGTCGGATGATGCATCCACTGGCAACGCCGACCAACCTGATGGTGCATCGGGGAAGGTCTCCGCGATACCCTCAGAGATCAACTTTTGCATGTCGCTGATCGCAAACTCGAGTTCGGTGATCGCAGCGCCGTATTCCTTGCTCTGATAAAGCTCTAGGCCTTGTTTGACCTGCTCGACCACTTGGTCCGCGAGGACTGGACCAGAAGTTGCGCCAGCGATCATCGTGGCGATCAAGAAAAAACGGGTAGGGCTCTTTAGGGTCTGCATCAATGTTGTCTCCGATTGGTGCCACAAGGACGGCGCCCTGTTAAAGGGCAATTGCGTTCGTCCTGCGGACAAGAGACGCAATGCTACAGCCGAGAACAGCAACCGGGAAGTGCTGCGGACAGATGCGCAAGTCAGCATCCAATCAGTCGACGAAATTTAGCGGCAGGATGACGGGATGATCTCGTCGATTGCAGCAGCCGACAATCAAAACCTATGGAGACCTAGGAGTCAGGCTCAGAAGTTGCGCTTTGCGAGATTGGTGCCCAGGGACAGAATCGAACTGCCGACACGGGGATTTTCAGTCCCCAGGCC
>CAZEZH010000066.1:0-17134 GCA_964516305.1 uncultured Halochromatium sp.
GCGCGCCTGCTTTGGGAGCAGGATGTCGGGGGTTCGAATCCCTCTACCCCGACCATTTTTGGGTTCCAGGTCTCGCATCCATCTGCGCGCCCCTGGGCCAGCCGCAGCAGCCAGTGGGCTGGAAGCTGCGATGACCGATGGATTAAGCGCCCGTAGCTCAGCTGGATAGAGCAACGGCCTTCTAAGCCGTTGGTCGCAGGTTCGAGTCCTGCCGGGCGCGCCAAACGCCCCTTGACATTCGGTCCGGGATGGCCGAGCGTTATCGACAGATCAGAGTGTTCGCGCTTCTGATCGGTCAGCCAGTCTCAATGGTGGACGTAGCTCAGTTGGTAGAGCACAGGATTGTGGCTCCTGCGGTCGTGGGTTCGATCCCCATCGTCCACCCCACTTCACAGTCGATCAGCGCGGGCCTGCTCATGAAGGGCTGGCGCTAGATCCTCCGATCAAGCCGAACGGGCCGCTGCCAACCAGGTCTAGTTTGGCAATGCTTGTCGATACGCTCTCTCGACCTGCTGTTCCGCCGGTGCCCTCCAACGGCTACGACCGATGATCGAGCTGCCGGATCATGGCGCACTAACGGCACAGGTCGATCGCCTTGTGCTGGAGCAGGGTCGGCTCGATCCGCTCGAACTGATGTCAGTGCGGGATCAGGTTCGGGTCCGGGGCCAGCCGAAGAGCGGATCGATGGCTTGGACATCGAAGACTTCCCCGCCTGGCTCCTGCTGGCGGCTGCGCGGTATCCATTGAGCCAGCGCCTGATCCAGGTCTTGGCGCTTGACGGGCTTGGACATAAAGTCGTTCATGCCGGCCGCCTTGCAATTCTCCCGATCTCGCGTTAAAGCGGAGGCTGTCATCGCAATGATCGGGATGGGGCTGAGATCATGCTCCTTCTCGTGCTCGCGGATCTGGCGTGTTGCGTCCAGTCCGTTCAGCACCGGCATGTGCACGTCCATCAGCACCAGATCAATGTCCCGATCCTTGGCGAGATGCTCCACCGCAAGTTGGCCGTTGCCGACGACGACAATCTCGGCGCCGAGACGTGCGATCATCATCCGCGCCACCTTCTCATTAACGGGATTGTCCTCGGCGACCAGGATGCGGGCTTCGAATTGGCGCGTGACCTGTGGTTGTTGCCGGGCCGCTGGGGTCTGGCCCCTGGTGTTGGCGCCAAGCCCTTTGACGACCGCATCATGCAGCAGTGATTGGCGTACCGGTTTGAGCAGGCTCACGACAATGCCGGCGCGGCGGGCGTCTTCCCCCGGATAGCCCATCGAACTCAATATGAGCAGTTGGGTGCTGGCGATGGCCGCGTCGCCCTTGATCATCTGGGCGAGTTCGATGCCGTCCTTGTCGGGCATTTGCATGTCGAGGATCGCGAGCTGGATCGGCTTGCCGCGCTCAACCGCCTGATGCAAAGCCTTTAGCGCTGCCTGCGCCCCATGGGTGCTGACGACCTCTGCGCCCCAGCGGTGTAGGTACCTCTCGAGAATCATCCGGTTGGTGGCGTTATCGTCGACAATCAGCAGCCGGGCGCCAGTCAAGTCGGCGTTGAGGTCCTCGGCGCTGCTCTGCGCCTGCGCGAGACGCACCGTGAACCAGAAGGTCGAGCCTTCGCCAACGCTGCTGTCGAAGCCGATCTGGCCATCCATCATCTCGATCAGGCGCTTGGAGATTACCAGGCCAAGTCCGGTGCCGCCGAAGCGCCGGGTGGTCGAGGCGTCGGCTTGCGTGAACGGCTGGAACAGCGTCTCGGCAATATCGGGTGCGATGCCGATACCGGTATCGCGGACCTGCACGCGGATCTCGATCCAGTCTTCAGAGGCCTCATTGAGCCGTGCCTCGACCACCACCTCGCCCTCGTTGGTGAACTTGACTGCGTTGCCGATCAGGTTGCTCAGGACCTGGCGCAACCGGTATGGGTCGCCGCAGACTCGCCCCGGCACATCGTCCTCGATGAAGGTCACGACCTCCAGGTCCTTCTCGAGGACGTTTGATGCCACCAGCGCAGCAACCTCTTCGATGGTGGTGCCGAGGTTGAAGTCCAGCTCCTGTAGATTGAGCTTTCCAGACTCGATCTTGGACAGGTCAAGGATGTCGTTGATGATGCCAAGCAGGACGTTACTTGATTTCTCCGCGGTATCGATAAACTCCAGCTGTTGCTCAGTCAGATCGCCGTCGCGCAGCAGGTCGAGCATGCCCATGACCCCGTTCATCGGCGTTCGGATCTCATGGCTCATCACCGCGAGGAATTGGCTCTTGGCGCGATCGGCGGCCATGGCCTTGTCGCGGGTCTCTGCAAGCTCTTGCATCTGGCGCTTGGTGTCGGTCAGGTCGCGTGCAATGGCGGTGAACACCTGGTAGCTGCCCATGACCACCTCGCTGATCGCTAGATACAGCGGAAAGCTGGTGCCGTTGCGGCGCACCCCCTGGACCTCGAGCGCAACCTTGAGCGTTGGCTCGGTGCCGACGCGCGCTGCGGCAAGACGGATCTTGGTCTCGATCTGCTGTCGATGCGCGGGTGCTAATAGGATCGATAGGGAACATCCGCGCGCCTCTTTGCTCGACTGGCCGAACATCCGCTCAGCGGCGGCATTGAGTGCGACCAGTTGGCCGTTGCCGTCGATGTGGATGGCGCCGTCGACCATGTTGTCGACGATAGCGCGATTGCGTTCGCGGCTTTCGGCGAGTTGACCGATCTGGTCACGAAACGAGCGTGCGAAGGCGACCATTATCACGATCGCAAACAAGAGCGCGGCGGCCTTGGCGCCGAGCACCCAGGCCGCAGTCTGCGGGAGTCCTTGCTCAACGAAGGTAGTGAGCGCGGCTGCACTACTCGCATGCATGCGCACAAGCGCTTGCAGGTGGTCGATCAACCAGACATCAACCAGGATGCTGGCGACGGCGACTAGAAGGACGACGATGAGGCCGACGCCAAGGCTTTGGCGTCGTGCGGCAGTGAGGTCGAGGAGCTTGGGCTGGGCGTTCCGCATCGGTTGATCTGCGTGTCGTGCCTCCGAGCCAGCTTGCACCGCTGCTCGTTCGCTGAGAATTGGCTCATCATAACGCCCTGGGCAGGCATAAGTGCCGATGTCTCGGACACTGGGGGCCAGCGGCGATCAGAGCGTGGCGATCTGGCTGCCTTAGCTCAGCTGTCGGGCAACTGGTGCTCGGGGCTTACGCAGCCGCACATAGAGGCTGGCGAAGAACAAAAGGATGTTGATGGAGCCGACGACGACGAAGGGTGCGCGTGGATCGATGGCGTCGAACAGGCGTCCGCCGGCGAGAGTGATCAGCAGGATGCCAAAGGCCCCCGAGATATTGAAGGCGCCCAAGACTGAGCCACGCTTGGTCACCGGCGCCTCTTGGCCGATCAGTGACTGGGCGGCGAGGAAGACGCTGATCTGGCCGATCCCGAGCAGCACGAAGAACAGAATACCAATACGCTCGAGCGGGTTGTCCAGTAGCAGCAGGGACAGGTTGCCGATGGCCGCCAGCACCATGCAGATCGCCAGCCCGGTGGCGCGGTCGAGGCGATCGAGGATGGGGCCGAGCGCCGGTGCCCAAACCAGTGCTGAGATCTGCGCGATGACGAAGATCAGGGTGCCATTCATCACCGCCTCGGCAGAGTTCATGCCGGTTGCCTTAGCGGCGAGCGTGCCCCAAAGGATCAAGAAAGTGGCATTGACCGACTGATCACCGCGGGCGATGAAGGCCGCCGAGTAGGCGAGCGCAACCCGTGGATTACGGGCCTCGGAGAAGCCGCTGATGAACAATTGCCGGACGCTGGGGCGCTGCTCCCTTGCCACCGGTACTCCGGCTTTGAGCCCTCTCTGGACCAGCACAGCCGCGAGCACGCAGACACCGGCGACGGCGAAGTGGGTGATGCGCCCGGCGCTCTCGCCGTCGAATCCAGCGGCGACCAACTGCTCGGGCAGGGCGCCAAAGCCCTGATTGGTTAAGACAATGCCGAGCCCGCCGAGCACACCGATGATGGCCACCAGCTTGCCGCGGGACTGCTCGGCCGGGTAGTCCACCAGCACGGTCGAGAGTGCGCCGGCCACGGCCACCACGCCCAAGCCGTAGAAGATGCGATAGTAATAGAGGGCGTCGACCGTCTCGGCCAATGGATAAAGCACATAGGTCAACGCGAGCAGCAGAAATCCAACGGCGTAGATCGAGCGTCGACTGATGCGGTCGATCAAGATGCCCGCCGGTAAAAAGAACAGCAGGGTGATGATCTCGGTCCAGAACACCAGATCACCACTGATCGCGCCCTGCTCAGATTCTGGAACCCCGAGATGCTCGTTGAGTACATAGGTCTGGCCGATGGTGACGAAGGTCATCATGCCGATCGTGAGGAAGGCGGCGACCAGGAAGCTCCAGCCGTGCCGACGCTCGACGCCGGGGGCCAGGACGATGGGGCCGAGCTTGATCTCGGGGGCTTGGTTCATGCTGAGCCAGATCGCTTGGAGGTTGTGCGCCGGCGGCGCGAACAACCCCTCGTAGAGGGTGGTTGGCGACCATTGAGGCCACCTAGGCCGTCTTTGCCGCCGGTGCAGCTGCGACCGACGGCAAGGACGGTGCTGATGATCGGATTATGGACGCAGGTAGACGTAACCCTGGGATTGTAGCTCGCCGATGCGCGTGACACCGCCTTTCTCGGCGATCACGAAGCCTGGCAGCAGCTCATCGGGCTCGAGGCCGAGGGCGGTCAATGTATTGGCGCAGGCCTCGAAGGTGACGTCTTGCTCCTGCAGCTTAGCGACCCTCTCCCGCACCCGGTTGACGGCCTCGATGTCGCTGAAACGTTTCACTGCGGACCCATGCATGACCAGCACGACGTTGATCTTCTCGGGTCCGCCGATGCCGTCGATGTGATTCTGGATGTTGTTGAGCACGAAGCCGACCTTCTCTTCCTCGCTCAAGTGGTAGACCACGTCGAGCTTGTCTTCAGCGGCGATGGCGGCTGTTGCCGCGATCAGCAGGCTCATAGCCAGCAGTGTGTTGCGCAGTCTGTGGTGCATCTGGATTGCTCCTCTCTCGATATTTTTTGATGGTTATAGAGCGCCCGAGGCGAAGTCCGCAAGCCGTGAACGCTCGCCCCGCAGCAGGGTGATGTGGCCGCTGTGATCCCAGTCCTTGAAGCGGTCCACAACATAGGTGAGGCCAGAGGTGGTCTCGGTGAGATAAGGCGTATCGATCTGCGCGATGTTGCCCAGGCAGACGATCTTGGTGCCGGGACCGGCGCGCGTGATCAGGGTCTTCATCTGCTTGGCGGTCAGGTTCTGCGCCTCATCCAGGATGATGTACTTATGTAAGAAGGTGCGCCCGCGCATGTAGTTCAGTGACGAGATGCGAATCCGGTTGCGCACCAGATCGTTGGTCGCGGCGCGGCCCCAATCGCCGCCTTCGGTTTGCGTTAGCACCTCAAGATTATCCATCAAGGCGCCCATCCAGGGCGTCATCTTCTCTTCTTCGGTGCCGGGCAGGAAGCCGATGTCCTCGCCGACCGGGACCGTCACCCGTGTCATGATGATCTCGCGATAGCGTCCGCGGTCGAGCACCTGCGCCAGTCCGGCCGCGAGGGCGAGCAAGGTCTTGCCAGTGCCCGCGCTACCGAGCAGAGTCACAAAATCCAGGTCCGGGTCCATGAGCATGTTCAGCGCGAAATTTTGCTCGCGATTGCGTGCCCTGATACCCCAAACATTGTGGCGCTGGACCCGATAGTCTTCCGCGAGTTCGATGATGGCCTCAGTCGCGCTGCGTTTCTCGCGCACCACGGCCTCAAACGCATCATCACCTTCAAGACCCAAACACTCGTTGACGTACCACTCCGAGACATCCGGTCCGCTGATCCGATAGAAGGTACGACCCTCCTCCTTCCAAGCGTCGACCTCCTTTGCGTTGTGCTCCCAGAAGTCGCTGGGTAGGGTCGCCATACCGTTATAGAGCAGGTTGACGTCGTCGAGCACCTGATCGTTCGAATAGTCCTCGGCGGGTATCCCGAGCACCGCGGCCTTGATCCGCAGGTTGATATCCTTAGACACGATGACCACCGAGTGCCCGCTCGGTTTTTCGCGTCGTTGCAGCTCAAGGGCCGCCGCCAGGATGTCGTTGTCCGCTGAGGTGCCGGGCAGGACGTTCGCGAGATCGGCGCCGAGCCGCTCGGTTTGGAAGATCAAGCGTCCGGTTGGCGCCTCGGTAAAGCCGCGTCCGTATTCGCTGAGCGGGTGGATGGGGAGGCCGGCCTCGATCTCGTCGCGATCCGCATCGCTCATCAGTTCATCGAGGAATCGACTGACTTGGCGGACGTTGCGTGCGACCTCAGAGAGGCCCTTTTTCCCGGCGTCGAGCTCTTCGAGCACGATCATCGGCAGATAGATGTCGTGCTCCTGGAAGCGGAACAGGGCGGTCGGATCATGCATCAACACGTTGGTGTCGAGCACGAACAGGCAGTGGTCGCTTTCGCGCTTGATCATCGATGTCTCGGTTCTTCTGGCAAGGATGGCGGGGAGGGGAGCCTCAGCCGAGCATCGACGGCGATGATGCGAGCCTGGCCGCAGCGCCGCGCACGCGCGCCACAGCCTGACCCGGCAGCCTGTTGCTCAGCCGAGCGCACGGACGGCCGCGAGCACCTCATCGACATGGCTGGGGACTTTGACGCCGCGCCATTCTTGGATGAGTGTCCCTTGCTCGTCGATCAGGAAGGTACTGCGCTCGATGCCAAGGGATTCCTTGCCGTACATCTTCTTCAGCTTGATGACGTCGAACGCCTTACAGAGCACCTCGTCTTTATCGGAGAGCAAATCGAAGGCGAATCCCTGGTTGGCCTTGAAGTTTTCCTGGGCCTTGATGCCGTCGCGCGAGGCACCGAGGATGGCGGTGTTGGCGGCAGCAAAATCAGCGGCAGCGGCAGTGAAGTCCAGGCCCTCTTGGGTGCAGCCGGATGTGCTCGCCTTGGGATAGAAGTAAAGGACCAGGCGTTGGCCATGAAAATCACTGAGCTTGACCGACTTATCGCCGGTCGCCGGCAGTTCGATGTCAGGGACCGGCTCATTGATCGCAACGGACATGATGTATCTCCTAAGGTGTAAGGCACGGATTCAGGCTGGGGTTCGGCCTGGTGATCGGTTTTGCCTCGGGATAGACGGGCTCGTCGAAACCAGGACGTGCCGCGGAGATATCAGGTCTGGTTGCTGAATTGGAAGCGCTCTGTTGTGCTCGGCCTTGGCCGTCGCGTCGGCACCTGGACTGGTGATTGAGCGTTCTGATCGAGCTGTGCCGGGCGCAGTGATCAAGCACTCAGGACTTTTGTGGCTCAAGTACCGCATCCAGGTTGAGCCCGTCACAGTAATCCATGAATTCCTCGCGCAGCGTTGCAATGTGGGTATCTGCCGGGATACCGACGGTCATGTGCACCGCGAACATCGGCGTTCCGGTATGTGCGGCGGCGTAGGTGGTGGTCGCCATGTCTTCGATATTGATGCGCCGCTCGGCGAAGAAACCGGCGAGGTTGTTGACGATCCCGGGGTGATCCATCGCGATCACATCGACTGCATACGGCAGCTTGCCCTCGCCCTGAGCGCGTGCGCCGGTACGCTTGCTGACAATGGTCAGATCGAGTGAGCGCTGCAGCTCCGGTATTGCGTTCTCCACCTTCGCCAGGGTATTCCATTTGCCCTCGACCAGCAGGATGGCTGCGAACTCGCCGCCGAGTACCGTCATCCGACTATCCTCGATGTTGCAACCGTGCTCGAGGATACTCCGCGAGAGGTCGTTGACCAGGCCTGGGTGGTCGGCACCGACCGCAGAGATGACGAGGTAAGTCTTATGCGTGGCCATTTCTCTGATTCCTGAGCGCTCGCGGCAAGAAGCGCTAAAGTGTAGCAGTAAGAGAGGATCTCAAGCCAAGCAGTGAAGCCGGCGCCCTGTCCGCGCTTGTAAAGCCTTCACGCGCCAAGATACCATTCTGCTCTGTACTTTTGCCGGGGGTCTAACAGGAATGATACGAGGTAGCATCGTCGCACTCGTGACACCGATGAGCGCGCATGGCGAAGTGGACGGCGAGGCGCTGGAGCGGCTTGTCGAGCTGCACGTGCAGGCTGGAACCGCTGCCATCGTCGCCGTTGGAACCTCCGGTGAGTCAGCAACACTTGATGAGAGCGAGCACTGCGATGTGCTTGCCCGCACTGTCGCCGCGGCCGCGGGACGCATCCAGGTCATTGCCGGAACTGGCGCGAACTCTACCACCGAGGCCATTCGCCTCACCCGGTGTGCGGCGGAAACCGGCGCGGATGCGGCGCTGCTGGTGACGCCGTACTATAACAAGCCAACGCAAGCGGGCCTGATTGAGCATTACCGGTGTATTGCCGACGCTGTCGATATCCCGCAGATCCTCTATAACGTGCCCGGTCGTACCGCCTGCGACCTGTTGTCTGCAACGGCGCGTGAGCTGGCTAGCCATCCGCGTATCATCGGCATCAAGGACGCGACCGGGGATCTCGCGCGCGTTGCAGAGTTGCGCGCTGGCTGCGGTCCGGACTTCGCGATCTACAGTGGCGACGACGCGACTGGCTGCGATCTGATGCTGCAGGGTGGCGACGGGGTGATCTCGGTCACGACCAATGTCGCGCCGGCCCTGATGGCGCAGCTCTGTGAACTGGCGCTTGCTGGCCAGCGTGATCAAGCCCTGGCGCTGGATGCGCGGCTCAATCCCCTGCACCGCAACCTGTTTGTCGAATCCAACCCGATACCGGTCAAATGGGCCTTGCACGAAATGGGCCTGATCGGCACTGGGATTCGTCTACCGCTCACCTGGCTATCCGAAGCGCATCATGCGGTGGTGCGCCAGGCCCTGATCGATGCGGGCGTCCTGTAAACTGCTTGGCCACTGGCTCGAGGCATCTGACCATCACGATGAAGATCCTGTCACCGCTGGCGCCCCGTGCGTCGGACTTGTTGCTGCCTAGTAGCACAGCCGCTTGGATGCGCCGCCGGTCATGGCTGACTATCCTCGGTTTGCTGCTGCCGCTCGGGCCGTTGATGCTGGGCGGCTGCGGCAGTTCGCTCAACGTAGACAAGTACTTTCCGGATCGGCAAGTCGAATACAAGAAGGCGCGTGAGGCCAACGAGAACCTCGAGCTGCCACCAGATCTGGCGAGTACCTCGTTCAACGACGCGCTCGATATCCCCGGTCCAAGCGGGACGACCACCTTCTCGTCCTATGCTGGCGGCCAAGAGGCTCGCAGGCGCATGGCGGGCAGCAGCGAGGTCTTGCCCGAGGTCTCCGGCGTCTCGCTTGAACGCTCTGGGGATCAGCGCTGGCTCGAGGTCGATGACTCGCCCCAGGTCGTCTGGCCGCAGGTCGTCGCCTTCTGGCGGCAGCAGGGCATCCTGCTCGAGGAGCAAGACCCGGCGGTCGGCGTGATGAAGACCGACTGGCTCGAGAATCGCGCCGAGATCAGAAAAGACTTCGTCACCAATATGATGCGCAAGGTCGCCGGGGGGCTCTATGCGACCTCGACCCGGGATCAATACCGGGTGCGCATCGATGCCGGGCCGCGCTCAGGGACCTCCGAGCTCTATCTCACCCATCGCGGCATGGAAGAGCGCCTGGTGCGCAACACCGTCGGCGAGGGCTCAACCACAGTCTGGGAGCCAGCGCCCACCGATCCTGGCAAAGAGGCCGAGATGCTGCGGCGCCTGATGCTCTATCTCGGCGTCTCTGACAGCAATGCCGAACGCATGTTGGCGCAGGGCGGCAGCAGCACGGCTGGCGCGCCTGCGGCGTCGCGTGGCTCCGCCAGCACGGCCCGGCTCGTGACCTCCGGTGGCGGTAGCGAGCTGGTGATCCCAGAGGAATTCCGCCGCGCCTGGCGTCAGACCGGCCTCGCACTGGATCGCACCGGATTCGCCGTCGAAGATCGGGACCGCAGCGCTGGCGTCTTCTTCGTGCGCTATGATGACCCGACCAAGCGCGAGAAGAAGAAAGGGCTGCTGTCGAAGATGGCGTTCTGGGATGGCGGTGGCGGTCCGGACAAGGCCAAGACCTACCAGATCCGCGTTGAGGGGGATGCGCAAGAGAGTCGCGTCAGGGTCCACGATGAGGCTGGACGGCGCGATACCTCAGCCACCGCGGAGCAGATCCTGAGGCTGTTGAAGGAGCAACTTGGCTGAATGCGCCTGCCGCCGAGATCGATTTGCCCCTGTTCATCGGCCATGCTGGGACACTTCGATTCGGCCCCTGGTTGATTCAGTTTAGGCGTCTAGTTCTAGCCCAAGCAGTTGCGGGTAGATAGGCGCCTTGAGCAGTTCGTCGTGGGTGCCGCGCTCGGCGACGCGCCCCTGGTCAAGGACCAGGATCTCGTCCATCTGCGCGAGCGCGACGGGCCGATGGGTGATCATCAGCACGGTGCGCCCTTCCATGAGCTGTTGCACGGCATCCATCAATGCGCGTTCGGTAACGGCGTCTAGGCCTTCAGTTGGCTCGTCCAGCAGCAAGATCGGCGCATCACGGAGTAGCGCGCGGGCGATCGCAATGCGGCGCGCCTGGCCGCCGGACATGCGTACTCCAGTCTCGCCAACCCAGGTGTCGTAACCCTCGGGCAGCTCGGCGATGAAGTCGTGGATCTGGGCCGTCGTACAGGCCTGCTCGAGGCGTCCTTGAGAGGCATCGGGCGCGGCGATCAGCAGATTTTCGCGGATGCTGGTATCGAACAGATGGCTGTGTTGCGAGACTAGGGCGATGCGGCTGCGTAGATCCTCACCCGGGAACTGCTCCAGCGGCACGCCGCCGAGCTGGATCATGCCGGCCTCTGGCATCCAGAAGCGCAGCAGCAGGTTGAACAGCGTGGTCTTGCCTGAGCCGGTGGCGCCGACGATGGCGACCCGCCGACCCGGCGGTAGCTCGAGATCGATGCCATCGAGCGTCGGTCGCTCGTGGGTCGAGCTAGAACCCTTGCTGGGATAGCGAAAGCGCAGGTCTTTGATCACTAGCCCGCTGTCTTTCGGCTGTGGCGCCGGGCCGGTCGGCTCCGGCACCGCGGGCTCCGTATCGACGATTGCGAATAAGCGCCTTGCGGCGGTCAGTGTCGATTCAAGCTGCTGGAAGGCCATCGGCAAGGGCGCGACCGCCTCGAAGGTCGCCAGCGAGAACAGGGCCAGCATCGCCAGCTGCGGTGGCGCCAGGCTGCCATCATGCACCAGCGGAATACCGAGCCAGAGCATGCCCCAGAGGGTGAGGTTGGCGGTCAGTCCGGTCGCGGCCTGGGCGATGCCGGTGAGCTGACCCATGCGCTCCTGCTCGCTGACCAAGGCTCGGCTCAGGCTGTCGAGATACTGGGCATGGCTGTCGGCCGCGCCGTAGATCAGCAGCTCGGACAGGCCCTGGGTGCCGTCGATGCCGGCCTGCCGCAGCTCGGCCTGGATCTCGACGATGCGCCGGCCCGGTTGTTTGCCGAGCCGATGCCCAGCCCAGGGTAGGGCGACGCCAGCGATCAGCAGCATATCCAGCAACAGCAGCGCGAGCCCCAGATCGAAGAACGCCGTGAAGACAAAGAATACGAACCCAGCGGTGATCGCGACCAGCACGGGCACCAGCACGCGCACATAAAGGTTGTCGAGCGCGTCGATATCGGCGCGGATGCGGGTCAGCAGATCGGCGCTGTGGTATTCCATCAGCCGCGCTGGCGCCAGCGGCTCCAAATGCCGATAGAACCAGACCCGCAGCCCGGCGAGTTGGCGCAACGTGGCCTCATGTGTGATCAGGCGCTCGAAATAGCGCCCGGCGGTGCGGCCGATGGCGCTGCCGCGAATGATGGCCGCCGGGGTGAAGTAGTTCATCGCGACCCCAGCCGCGCCAGCGACCGCCATCGCGGTGATGAACCAGCCTGAGATTGCCATCAGGGTCACATTGGCCAGCAGCGTGACCAAGGCCACTGCGAAGCCGCCCAGCATCCAGCGGCGATAGGGCTGGAACAGCTGCCAGAGCCGAATCAGTTCAGGCATACGCGCCTCCAGGCTCCAGCAGTCGCACCATGCGCCGGTAAGGCCCGTCGCGCTCGATCAGCTCGTCATGGGTGCCGGATTCGACGATCTGTCCGCCATCGATCACAAGAATGCGGTCGGCGTTGCGCACCGTGCTCAGTCGATGCGCGATCACCAGCATCGAGCGGCCCTCTGCGAGCTGATCGACCGCGCGCTGCACCAAGGCCTCGCTAGCCGGATCGAGGCTGGCGGTGGCCTCGTCCAAGATCACCAGTCGGGCATCGCGCAAGAAGGCGCGCGCCAACGCAATGCGCTGGATTTGACCGCCCGAGAGTCCGGCGCCGCGCTCGCCGACCGGCGTCTCATAGCCCTGTGGTAGCCGATCGATAAACTCGCTCGCCTGGGCGCGTTCGGCCGCTTTGAGCACCTCATCAAGGGGGGCATCGGGTAGTCCGAGACGGATGTTGTCGGCGATGCTGCCTTGGAACAGCCGCGGCTGCTGCGGCAGCCAGGCGAGACGGCGGCGCCAGTCGTCGATGGCCAGCGCGTTCAGATCCTGGTCATCGATGCTGATGCGACCCGCCTCGGGGCGGATGAAGCCGAGCAACAGACTCGCGACCGTGGTCTTGCCGGCCCCGCTGGGTCCAACCAGCGCGATGCGCTCGCCGGGCTTGATCTCAAGCTGCGCGCCAGCGAGCGCCGGTCGCCCCGGCTCATAGCTGAACGAGACGGCCTCGAAGCGGATATGCAGCGGGCTGTCTGCGCTCAGACTCGCAGCCTGCTTCGGCGGTGGAGGCAGTTCAGTATCCATCACCGCGACCAGGCGCTCGGCGGCGGCGATCGCCTCCATGCGGCCGTGATAATGGGTACCGAGGTTGCGCAGCGGTCCATAGAACTCGGGTGCCAGCAGCAGGATGAAGAAGCCAGTGACGAAGCTGATCTCGGGCGGGGCGATCAGATCCGGGATCGGCAGGTCGAGCTGATAGAGCCGAAAACCGATAAAGACCGCGATGATGGCAATGCCCAGCGTCGAGAACAGCTCGAGCACTGCGGAGGTCAGAAAGGCGACGCGCAGTACGCGCATGGTGCTGGCGCGATAGTCCTCGGAGATGCGTGCGATCACCTCGGCCTCGCGGCGGCTGGCATTGAACAGCTTCAGCGTCGTCATGCCCTGGATCACATCGAGAAAGTGCGCGCCCATGCGGGCCAAGTCCTTCCAGAGCTGCTGATTCAGCCGCTCGACGCTACTGCCGATCAGGATCATGAAGACCGGGATCAGCGGCGCGGTCACCAGCATGATCAGCGCCGAGAGCCAATCCAGCGGCAGCACCACGATCAGGATCGCGAGCGGGATCAGCGCGGTCAGCGACATCGCCGGCAGATAGCGTGAGTAGTAGGCTTCGACGGCCTCGATGCCGCGGGTTAGATCCTCGGCGATGGCGCCGCTGCGCTGTCCCGCCATCCAGGCAGGGCCGGCAGCCTGGATATGGCGATAAAGCCGATCGCGCAGGCTGATCTTGACCTGAGCCGCGGCGCGGAAGGCACTCTGCTCCGAGGCCCAGGCGATGGCTGCACGCACTGCGAATAGCACGAGCAGTGGCCAGAGCCAGGGCGAGACCGTCGCCAGGCTAGCATCGCTAAAGACGACGCTGTTGATGATCTGAGCCAACAGCCAGGCCTGCAGGATCAGCAGGACCCCGTTGCCGAGGCCGAGCCCGACCGAGAGCCGCAGCCAGCGCGAGGCTAGCGGCTTTTGGTCATCAAGCAGTGCGCGGGGGGCAGTCAAGCGTGTAGCGAATCGAGAGCTAATGGCGCGTCAGACGCGCGGAAGAGATCGAGTGAGGAGAATGACACGTCAGGTCGCTAGGACCCAGCCATCAGCGGTCGCCGTTTTGCTCGGTTAAGCTCAAGCGTCAAAGCATCTGGTGTCCGCCAGGGCTGTGCCTGTTCGATCAAGACCGTACAGAACGAAGCAGCGATTGTAACAAGTCTCGATCGATACGCGAGAACCGATTCGCGTGCCGGCCCCGGCGCCGGCATGGGCCATGCTGCACACTTTCTTCCCCTCAGCCAGCCTGTTGCGGGACGCGCTCGAGCTTGCTGGGATCGTAGCCGACACTCTCGATAAACGCCTTCGTCTCTTCGAATTCCGCGTCGCTGAAGTCCGGCGTTCTCGACATCACCCAGACATAGTCCCGCTTGGCGCGTCCAATGACCGTGTTCTGATAGTCATCATCCAGAGAGATGATGCGAAAATCGGCCTTGATCGGCCAGATGAACTGCATCCCCCAGTGGGCGTTGGTCGTCGTATCCAGCACAAAGCCCTTCGGATGGTGGACCTTCTGCGGCCCGTCGAAGGCATCCTTATTGAAGGTGAAGGTGGTGGCGATGGTCCCATCCGGGTTCAGCGCATAGGACTCGACGGCGTTATGGGCACCCTTCTCGACGAAGGTCGGGATGTTGGCGACCACGTACCAATCGCCCATGAATCGCTCTAGATCGACTTGATCAACAGTCTTCATCGGTTCACCTCCGGTTTCGGTACAGCCGCTGAGCAGACTGAGGATGCCGGCCGCGAGCAGCAACTGCAGTGTTGGTTGAAATCGCCGCATCAGAGTCTCCGGTAGATCAGTTTGGCGCCTTTGCCCGTGTCACTGGTCAAGCGCACCCAGCCCAGCGCGTCGTTATACCAGAGGTCGATGGTCAACTCGTCGGTGGCAAGCTGGTAGTGGGTCGCTGTCACCTTGTTGCCGTTGACCTCGACTTGGTCAGGCCCGCGCTTTTGAATGCGCACCGCCTCAAGCTCTCCGGTCTGCGGGTTCAAGAGCTTCGGTTGCTCGAGGATGGCTGGGTCCCAGTAGGCGAAGGTCTTCACGCAGCCGTCGAATTGCTCGACGTCCTGACCACGATCGACTTGAAAGGCGCCATCGAGCACTGAGCCGTCGATCTGGTAGCGGGTGCCGTTGTCATTGGTCGTCGAGTTGAGCCGTTCCAGGCAACCGTTGCGAAAGAGCTCGTTGCTCCGGTGGCGGTAGCGGTAGGCGGTGATGAAGAGAAAATCGACCTCGAAGTCGGCCTGGCTGGTAACGCGCTGTTGTTCACCGCTGGCGTCGATCTCGAAGCTGTGCTCACCGATCGGCTTCTCGTCGAGCAAGACCTCGAAGCGAAAGCTCTGATCGACCGCGGCGCTCGTCGAGAGGCTGGCGAGACTCAAGAGTCCGCCAATCGCAGAGGCGAGCAAGGGGGCGATCCTACGCACCTGAACCTTGGGTTTAGCGCATCGGTTAATCATCAGGGGTCTCCAGCAAGGGAAGGCTAATCGGCTTCGGCGCTCGCGCGCGGCGGACCTGGGAAGAAGGCATTGGTGCGGCAGATGTAGTCAAGATAGGCCGGTCGGCGCTCACCGATATCCTTTTCGAGCAAGCTCACGCCGGAGACGCGCAACAGCAGGATGGTGACCAGGATCGGGCCGATGATGCTCCACCAGGCGCCGGCCGAGAGTGCGAACAGATAGAAGCCCCACCAGATACAGGCCTCGCCGAAATAGTTTGGATGACGGGTGTAGCGCCAGAGCCCGCGGTCGAGCACCTGCCCCCGATTGGACGGGTCCGCCTTGAAGGCCGTAAGTTGCTGGTCACCGATGGCCTCGAACCCGAAGCCGACGAGCCAGAACAGGACCGCGGCGTAGTCGAGCCAGCCCAGCGGTGTCGTGCCCAGGATGGCACCGAGCAAGGGCAGTGAGATGATCCAAGCCAGCACCGCCTGCAGCCCGAATACCATGTAGAGGCTCTTGATCCAAAAACCAGGCTCATGCTCGGCACGGATGGCCTGATAGCGCCGGTCTTCTGGCTGACCACGATTGCGCAGCGTAATGAATACCGAGAGCCGGGTGGCCCAGACCGTGACCACGAAGAGTAAGATATATGAGCGTGCCACAAGGGCAGGCGCCCAAGTGATATAGACCAGTGTCAGCAGCAGGAAAAACAGCGACCAGAGGCTGTCGACGATGCTGACATCTTGCTTCGGGATGCTGATCAGCCAGGCAGCGACAGCGAACGACAGCACGACGGCAAGTCCGATGGCGTAGATGTTGAGATCAAACATGGCTGATTTTTGTTCAGGTCTTGAAGTGGGGCAGTGGTGGGTTTGCTGATGGTTTGTCTCGCTATCGAGGGAAGATTGAGCAGATTGCCAACCTTGACAACCCCGGTGGAGCACCAGGGTTGAGCCGTCCTCAAGAGGGATAGCGAGGGCGATGCGGCAAAGACTACTAGCGCTGCTCGGCCCGCTGGCCTATTTGGCCGCTGCGCTCAGGTCTTCTTTGGAGGCATCGAGCATGGCGGCGATCTGTTTCGGCTCAATACGCGTCATCAGCGGCTTGAACTTGGCGATCTCATGATCGAGCAGCGGCTGCTCGAACTGGCCCCAGCTCAGCGGCTCGATCTGCAGGAACTGCTCGGCGGCCTCGGCGGTGCCGGGCAGGATCGGCTTGAGCCAGCCGATCAGCAGTCGGAACAGGTTCAGCCCCTGGGTGCAGATGCCCTGCAGCTCGGCCTCGCGGCCGTCCTGTTTGGCGACCACCCAGGGTGCTTGCTCGTCGATGTACTGATTGGCGCGATCAGCGAGGTTCATAATCTCGCGCACCGCGCGGCTGTATTCGCGTGCCTCGAAGGCCTCGGCGATGACCACGTTAGCGGCGACGAAGGTCTCGAACAGCGCCGGATCTGGCAGCTCGGCCGCGAGCCGCCCGTCGAAGCGTTTGCTGATGAAGCCAGCGGTGCGGCTAGCGATGTTGACCACCTTGCCGACCAGGTCCGAGTTCACCCGCGCCTGGAAGTCATCCAGGCTCAGGTCGATGTCGTCGACACCGGCACCGAGCTTGGCGGCGAAGTAATAGCGCAGATACTCGGGGTTGAGATGGTCCAGATAGGTGCGCGCCTTGATGAAGGTGCCGCGCGACTTGGACATCTTCTGCCCATCGACGGTCAGGAAACCATGCGCGAAGACCGCGCTCGGGGTGCGAAAGCCAGCGCCGTGCAACATCGCTGGCCAGAACAGCGCATGGAAATAGATGATGTCCTTGCCGATGAAGTGATAGACCTCGGCGTCGCTGTCAGGCGCCCAGTAGTGGTCGAAGTCGAGCCCCGCG
>CAZEZH010000067.1:0-16963 GCA_964516305.1 uncultured Halochromatium sp.
ATCTCGATGCCCTCGGGCAGTTCGCAGGCACCCGTCACATCGGTGGTGCGGAAGTAGAACTGCGGCCGGTAGCCGTTGAAGAAGGGGGTGTGACGCCCGCCTTCTTCTTTGCTCAGCACGTAGACTTCGGCTTCGAAGTGGGTGTGCGGGGTGATCGAGCCGGGCTTGGCCAGGACTTGGCCGCGCTCGACATCATCACGTTTGGTGCCGCGCAGCAGGGCGCCGATGTTGTCGCCGGCTTGCCCTTGGTCGAGCAGCTTGCGGAACATCTCAACACCGGTACAGATGGTCTTGACGGTGTCTTTGATACCAACGATGGCGACTTCTTCACCGACCTTGACGATGCCGCGCTCAACCCGTCCGGTCACCACGGTGCCGCGACCGGAGATGGAGAAGACGTCTTCGATCGGCATCAGGAAGGCGCCGTCGACGGCGCGCTCGGGCTCGGGGATGTAGGCGTCGAGGGCTTCCATGAGCTTGTCGATGGAGGGACCGCCGATCTCGCTGTCATCACCTTCTAGGGCCTTGAGCGCGGAGCCGGTGATGATCGGGGTGTCGTCGCCGGGGAATTCGTAGCTGTCGAGCAGTTCGCGCACTTCCATCTCGACGAGTTCGAGCAGCTCGGCATCGTCGACCATGTCGGCCTTGTTGAGGTAGACGACGATATAGGGCACACCGACCTGACGCGAGAGCAGAATGTGCTCGCGGGTCTGGGGCATGGGACCGTCAGCAGCGGAGACGACTAGGATGGCGCCGTCCATCTGCGCCGCACCGGTGATCATGTTCTTGACGTAGTCCGCATGGCCGGGGCAGTCGACGTGGGCGTAGTGGCGCGTGTCGGTCTCGTATTCGACGTGGGCTGTGGCAATGGTGATGCCGCGCTCGCGCTCCTCAGGGGCGTTGTCGATCTGGTCGTAGGCGCGCGATTCGCCACCAAACTTCCTCGCCTGGTGCACCGTGATCGCTGCCGTCAACGTGGTCTTGCCATGGTCAACGTGGCCAATCGTGCCAACATTGACGTGCGCCTTCTTTCTCTCAAACTTTTCTTTGGACATGCCCGTATCCCCTCAGAGATCCACTGCAATCGTTAGCGAGCGCCGACCTGCGGTCGACACTATCGTTTCTTGGCGACAGTCTCGGCGATGCTCGCCGGGACCTCGTTGTACTTGGCGAACTCCATGCTGTAGCTTGCCCGGCCTTGCGTTGCCGACCGGAGGTCAGTCGCATACCCGAACATCGAGGACAACGGCACCTCGGCGCGGATGATCTTGCCCGAGGGCGTATCTTCCATACCCTGGATCATGCCGCGACGGCTGTTCAGGTCGCCCATGACGTCGCCCATATTCTCCTCTGGCGTCACGACCTCGACCTTCATGATCGGCTCAAGCAGAACCGGTTTCGCCTTAGCCGCACCTTCCTTGAACGCCATCGAGCCAGCAATCTTGAACGCCATCTCGCTCGAGTCGACCTCGTGGTACGAGCCGTCGTAGAGCGTTGCCTTGACGTCAACCACCGGGAAGCCGGCGATCACACCGTTGGTCATCGCCTCTTGGATGCCCTTGTCGACCGCTGGGATATACTCCTTTGGCACTGCGCCGCCCACGATCGCATTGGTAAATTCGTAGCCAACGCCTGGTTCCTGCGGCTCAAAACGAACATAGACATGACCATACTGACCACGACCACCAGACTGGCGCGCAAACTTGGTCTCTTGCTCGACCGTAGTGCGCAAGGTTTCGCGGTAGCTGACCTGCGGCGCTCCAACATTGGCCTCGACGTTAAACTCACGTCGCATGCGGTCGACGATGATCTCCAGGTGAAGCTCACCCATTCCCGAAATGATGGTCTGACCAGACTCCTCGTCAGAGCGAACGCGGAATGATGGGTCTTCCTGAGCGAGCTTCTGCAGCGCAACGCCCATTTTTTCCTGGTCGCTCTTGGTCCTCGGCTCAACCGCAACCGAGATGACCGGCTCTGGAAACTCCATCCGCTCAAGGGTGATCGGCTTATCGAGTGCGCACAGGGTTTCGCCCGTCGTGACGTCCTTAAGGCCGACCGCGGCCGCAATGTCGCCAGCGCGAACTTCCTTGATCTCCTTACGGTCGTTCGAGTGCATCTGCAGGATGCGTCCAACGCGTTCCTTCTTGCGCTTAACCGGATTCAGCACGCTGTCGCCAGCGTTCAACACACCCGAATAGACTCGGAAAAAGGTCAGGGTGCCGACATAAGGGTCGGTAGCGATCTTGAACGCCAGCGCCGCAAACGGGGCGTCATCCTTCGACGGACGCTCCTCAACGGTCTCTGCCGCATCATCGAGCACACCCGTGATCGGCGGGACTTCCGGAGGTGACGGCAGGTACATGACCACCGCATCCAGCATCGCCTGCACGCCCTTGTTCTTGAACGCCGAGCCGCAGAGCATCGGCACGATCTCGTTGTTGATCGTGCGCTTGCGGATACCGGCGCGGATCTCATCCTCGGACAGCTCACCGCCCTCGAGATACTTTTCCATCATCTCTTCGGTTGCTTCCGCAGCGGCCTCGATCAGCTTTTCGCGCCACTCAGCACAGGCGTCGGCCATCTCTGCCGGCACCTCACGGGCGTCGTAGGTGAGCCCCTTATCCGCTTCGTTCCAATAGATCGCCTGCATACGGACCAGGTCGACGATGCCAGCGAACTCCTCTTCCGCGCCAATCGGCAGCTGCAGAGGGATCGCGACTGCGCCTAGGCGGTCCTGCACCTGGCCGACGACGCGCAGGAAGTTCGCACCCATGCGGTCCATCTTATTGACGAAGGCGATGCGCGGAACGCTGTACTTGTCGGCTTGACGCCAGACCGTCTCAGACTGCGGCTCCACACCGCCAACGGCACAGAATACGGTGCAGGCACCGTCGAGCACGCGTAATGAGCGCTCCACCTCGATGGTAAAATCGACGTGTCCTGGCGTATCGATAATGTTGATTCGATGCTCAGGAAACTGCTGATCCATTCCGGACCAGAAGCAGGTCGTTGCCGCTGAGGTAATGGTGATCCCGCGTTCTTGTTCCTGCTCCATCCAGTCCATGGTGGCCGCGCCGTCATGCACCTCACCGATCTTGTGCGACAAGCCGGTGTAAAACAGGACGCGCTCAGTCGTTGTCGTCTTACCGGCATCGATATGCGCCATGATGCCGAGGTTTCGGTACCGATCGATTGGTGTGCTACGTGCCACGACTGCGTTGCCTATTGCCTGAGGTGAATCCCGGGAGCTGCGTGCGCGCTTGCGCTACCAGCGGTAATGCGAGAAGGCCTTGTTTGCCTCTGCCATCCGATGCGTGTCTTCCTTCTTCTTCACTGCGGTGCCACGTGCATCAGCTGCGTCCATGAGCTCACCGGCGAGGCGGAGCGCCATCGATTTCTCGGAGCGCTTGCGCGAGGCGTCGATCAACCAGCGCATGGCCAGGGTATTGCGCCGCGACGGCCGAACCTCGACCGGCACCTGGTAGGTCGCACCACCAACGCGGCGAGATTTGACCTCGACCACCGGGCGCACGTTCTCCATCGCACTATCGAGCAGCTCGAGCGGCTCTGCGCCCTTCTTCTCGACCACTCGATCGAGTGCGCCATAGATGATGCGCTCAGCAACGGCTTTCTTGCCGTCTTCCATCAACATATTGATGAATTTGGTGAGCAGCTCACTACCATGTTTCGGGTCTGGCAGGATCTGGCGACGACCAACGATGCGTCTTCTCGGCATTGCTTTTCAGGCTCCGACTACCTATTAAAAGGGTAAGAACGCTCAACCAGTGATGCGCTAGGCTCGACTGGTCGGCGCCAAAGGGCGATGATCGACGAGAGCTTTAACTCTTAGGGCGCTTGGCGCCGTACTTGGAGCGACCCTGACGGCGCTTCTCGACACCGGAGGCATCCAAGGTGCCGCGCACGGTGTGATACCGCACACCAGGCAGGTCCTTAACGCGGCCGCCGCGAATCAGCACCACCGAGTGCTCCTGCAGGTTATGCCCTTCACCACCGATGTAGGACGCAACCTCGAAACCATTGGTCAGCCGCACGCGCGCGACCTTTCGCAGCGCCGAGTTCGGCTTCTTTGGCGTCGTGGTATAGACACGGGTACAGACACCGCGCTTTTGAGGGCAGGCCTCGAGCGCTGGCACCGTGCTCTTCGCCACCCGCCGCTTACGGGGATTGCGCACCAACTGATTGACTGTCGCCATGACTGACTCCGACGGCTTGAATGCAATATCTATGCACTAAAAGTCCGAGCCCGCAGCCTTTGGCCGGCGACGCCCGATCTTGGAATTCAGGTTGAGGGCCTTGCCGATGTCCTAAAAAGAACAATCGCATGCCACGCCCTACTCACGTTTAGGCAGTGATGCAACGCACAGGACGTGCCGCAGTCAATCTAATCACCTAGGTAATACCAGGTGCGGAACTCGCCAGCGAACAGCGAGAACGCAGATGGACGGCAGATGAGTCGACGAGAAGGGCGTGCCGCAGCAACCATGCCACTCAAACAGCAGGCTGGCAATTAAAATTGCCAGCGAGCTAAGACGAGAAGTATATTCAGCAGAGCAGCCCCTGTCAACGGTCCATTGCGGATCGATGACAGAAGCCCCGCAAAGGTGGCTTTAGTCGACGCCTACTCGGCCTCCGACTCCTGCGTGTTCAGTGCTTGCTTCAGCGCTGCGGTCAGCTCTTCGTTGGCGAGTTCCATGCGCTCCGCTTCATCACCGGGACCATCGGCTTGGCGCCGACGACGGCGGTCATTGTGGTGAGCCAGCCCGGTGCCGGCCGGGATCAGGCGCCCGACGATGACGTTCTCCTTAAGCCCGTTCAAACCATCAACCGCGCCACGTACCGCTGCCTCGGTCAGCACGCGAGTGGTCTCCTGGAACGAGGCCGCGGAAATAAACGACTCGGTCGCTAGCGAGGCCTTGGTGATACCGAGCAGCAGCGGCTCATAGAGCGCTGGATGCTTATCCTCGGCCTTCACCCGCTCGTTCTCGACCAAAACCGTCGCCTGTTCAACCTGCTCGCCGCGCAACAGATTGGTATCGCCGGCATTGGTGATCTCGACCTTACGCAGCATCTGGCGAACGATCACCTCGATATGCTTGTCGTTGATCTTGACGCCCTGCAACCGGTAGACGTCCTGGATCTCCTTGACCAGATACTCAGCCAATGCCGTGACACCCTTCAGACGCAGGATATCGTGCGAGCTGAGCTCACCCTCGGAGATGATCTCGCCACGCTCGACATGTTCACCTTCGAACACGCTGACGTGACGCCATTTCGGGATCAACTCTTCGACGGTCTCGCCATCGTCGGTAGTGATCACAAGCCGCTGCTTACCCTTGGTCTCCTTACCAAAACTGATGGTTCCCGTTGCCTGCGCCATCAAGGCTGGGTCCTTCGGCTTGCGCGCCTCGAATAGATCGGCAACGCGCGGTAGACCACCGGTAATGTCGCGGGTCTTGGATGACTCCTGCGGGATACGCGCCAGGATGTCGCCAACGCCGACCTCGGCCCCATCGGAGACGGTGACGATCGCCTCCGAAGGCAGATAGTAGCGCGCTGGCAGATCGGTACCGGCGATATTCAGCTCTTCACCATCGGCATCGAGCAGCTTGACCATCGGGCGCAAATCCTTACCCGCGGCAGGACGCTGCTTCGGGTCCATGATCTCAAGCGAGGCAAGGCCGGTGACATCGTCGGTCTTGCTCTGCACAGTAACGCCGTCGATGAAGTCTTCAAAGCGTAGGATGCCGGCGACCTCGGTGACGACCGGATGGGTATGTGGGTCCCAGGTCGCGACGACAGCCCCGGCCTCAACCTGGTCGCCATCATTGATCGCCACAGTGGCGCCGTAGGGGATCTTGTAGCGCTCCTTCTCCAAGCCCTTCTCATCACTGACGGTGAGTTCGCCCGAGCGAGACACCGCAACCAGATTGCCGCTGTGATGCCGTACGGTCTTAAGGTTGTGCAGCTTGATGGTGCCAGCCCCTTTGACCTGCACGTTGCTCACCGCAGCGGCCCGCGACGCCGCGCCACCGATGTGGAAGGTGCGCATGGTCAACTGGGTGCCGGGTTCACCGATCGATTGGGCCGCAATGACGCCGACGGCCTCGCCCATATTGACGCGGTGGCCGCGGGCCAGATCACGGCCGTAGCATTGGGCGCAAACACCCAAGCGCGACTCGCAGGTAATCGCAGAACGCACCAGCACCTGATCGATGCCCTCAGCCTCGAGCTGCTTGACCCAACTCTCGTCGAGCAGGGTACCAGCCTCACAGACGACATCGTCGGTGCCGGGACGATAAAGGTCCTCGCCGGTCACCCGGCCGAGGATGCGCTCACGCAGGGGTTCAACGACGTCGCCACCCTCGATGATCGGGATCATCGTCAGGCCCTGCTCGGTGCCGCAGTCCACCTCCAGCACCACCATGTCCTGGGCGACGTCGACCAGCCGCCGGGTCAGATAGCCGGAGTTGGCCGTCTTCAGGGCCGTATCCGCCAGGCCCTTGCGCGCGCCATGGGTCGAGATGAAGTACTGGATGACGTTCAGCCCCTCGCGGAAGTTGGCGGTGATCGGCGTCTCGATGATCGAGCCATCGGGCTTGGCCATGAGTCCCCGCATGCCGGCGAGCTGACGAATCTGAGCGGGCGAGCCACGGGCGCCGGAATCGGCCATCATGTAGATCGAGTTGAACGAGTCCTGTTCGACCTGGTTACCGTCGCGGTCGATGACCCGATCCTTGCCGAGTTTGCTCATCATCGACTTGGCCACCTGATCGTTGGTGCGTGACCAGATGTCGACAACCTTGTTGTAGCGCTCGCCGTTGGTAACCAGCCCCTGAGTGTACTGATCCTCGATCTCCTTCACCTCGCTCTCGGCATCGCCAATGATGCGCGCCTTCTGGTCCGGGACCTCCATATCCTCAAGGCCGATCGAGACCCCGGAGCGTGTCGCCATACGGAAACCCAAGAACATGACCTGGTCAGCGAAGACGACGGTATCCTTTAACCCGAGCACACGGTAGCAGGTGTTGATGAGGTTCGAGATATGCTTCTTGCCGAGCGCACGGTCAACCAGCTCAAACGGCAACCCTTCGGGCACAATCTCCCACACCAGCGCGCGGCCGAGCGTGGTCTCGCGCACCGCTGTGCGCTCCTCGATGCGACCATCCTCCTCGCGCACGACCTCGCGGATCAGCACCTTCACCCGCGCATGCAAGGCCGCCTGGCCGGTCTCGTAGGCGCGCCGCGCCTCGTCGATCCCAGACAGCACCAGCCCCTCGCCCTTGGCATTGACGCGCTCGCGGGTCATGTAATACAGACCGAGCACCACATCTTGCGAAGGCACGATGATTGGCTCGCCGTTGGCCGGCGAAAGGATGTTATTCGAGGACATCATCAGGGCGCGCGCCTCGAGCTGCGCCTCAAGCGAGAGCGGCACGTGCACCGCCATCTGGTCGCCATCGAAATCGGCATTGAACGCGGTGCAGACCAGCGGATGCAACTGGATCGCCTTACCCTCGATCAGCACCGGCTCGAATGCCTGGATGCCAAGACGGTGCAGGGTCGGCGCGCGGTTGAGCATCACCGGATGCTCGCGGATCACCTCTTCGAGGATGTCCCAGACCTCGACCGTGCCGCGTTCGACCATCTTCTTCGCCGCCTTGATGGTCGGCGCCAGCCCGCGCAGCTGCAGCTTGCTGAAGATGAACGGCTTGAACAGCTCCAGCGCCATCAGCTTGGGCAGGCCGCACTGATGCAGCTTCAGGGTCGGGCCGACCACGATGACCGATCGGCCCGAGTAGTCGACGCGCTTGCCGAGCAGGTTCTGCCGGAACCGGCCCTGCTTGCCCTTGATCATGTCGGCCAGCGACTTCAGCGGGCGCTTATTGGTACCGGTGATGGCACGGCCACGACGACCGTTGTCGAGCAACGCATCGACGGACTCCTGCAGCATGCGCTTCTCGTTCCGGACGATGATGTCCGGCGCGATCAGGTCGAGCAGCCGCTTGAGACGGTTGTTGCGGTTGATGACCCGACGATAAAGATCGTTCAGGTCCGAGGTCGCAAAGCGGCCGCCATCGAGCGGCACTAGCGGGCGCAGCTCCGGCGGCAACACCGGCAGCACGGTCAGGATCATCCATTCAGGCCGATTGCCCGAAAGCTGCAGGGACTCGATCAGCTTCAGGCGCTTGGTCAGCTTCTTCAGCTTGGTCTCGGAGTTGGTGGCTTCCATGTCCTCGCGCATCTTGCGCATCTCGGCGTCCAGATCCAGGCTGCGCAGCAGCTCGAATACCGCCTCGGCGCCCATCCGGGCGTCGAACTCGTCACCGTGGGTCTCCAGCGCTTCCAGGTACTGATCATCGGTGAGCAGCTGATTGCGCTCGAGATCGGTCATTGCAGGATCGATGACAACGAAAGACTCGAAATAGAGCACACGCTCGATGTCGCGCAGGGTCATGTCGAGCAAGAGCCCGATCCGCGACGGCAGCGATTTCAGAAACCAGATGTGCGCAACCGGGCTCGCCAGGTCGATATGACCCATGCGCTCGCGGCGCACCTTGGACAAGGTCACCTCAACCCCACACTTTTCACAAACGACGCCGCGGTGCTTGAGGCGCTTGTATTTACCGCACAAGCACTCGTAGTCACTGACCGGGCCGAAGACCTTGGCGCAGAACAGCCCGTCGCGCTCCGGCTTGAAGGTGCGGTAGTTGATGGTCTCCGGCTTCTTGACCTCGCCGTAGGACCAGGAACGGATCATCTCGGGCGACGCGAGGCCGATACGGATAGCGTCGAACTCCAGGGCCTGACCCTGTTGCTTGATGATTCTGAGAAGATCTTTCACGACCTAGCCTCCTTAGGAAAGAGTGGGCCGACGGCCAAGGGCCAACAGCCAGTATTCGGTTGCACCCCCCAATGTGATCCAGATGCGATCCAGATACGATCAGGGGTTAGCCATCAAGGCGGCCCGGGGCGGAGACGGCAGCGTCTCCACCCCGCAGACGACAGATCAATCCTGCTCGAGTTCGATGTTGATGCCGAGCGAGCGGATCTCCTTGACCAGTACGTTGAACGACTCTGGCATTCCGGCCTCCATACGATGGTCGCCATCGACGATGCTCTTGTACATCTTGGTCCGCCCGGCCACGTCATCCGACTTCACGGTGAGCATCTCCTGCAGGGTATGCGCAGCACCGTACGCCTCGAGCGCCCAGACCTCCATCTCGCCGAAGCGCTGACCTCCGAACTGCGCCTTACCGCCGAGCGGCTGCTGCGTGACCAGGCTGTACGGACCGGTTGAGCGCGCATGCATCTTGTCGTCGACCAGGTGATTGAGCTTCAGCATGTACATATAACCGACGGTCACGGGCCGTTCGAAGGGCTCACCGGAGCGGCCGTCGTAGAGCGTGGTCTGGCCCGTGGTCGAGAACCCAGCGAGGTCAAGCATGTACTTGATCTCTTCTTCGCTGGCACCGTCGAAGACCGGGGTCGCAAGCGGCACGCCTCCACGCAGGTTAGCGGCCAGCTCCAGCACCTCGTCGTTGCTAAGGCTGTCGAGGTCCTCGAGCTTGCCACTGCTGTTGTAGACCTTCGCCAGAAAGCCGCGCAGCTCTTCGACATCGGCCTGTGCGCGCAACATCGCATCGATGCGCTGACCAAGCCCCTTCGCGGCCCAACCCAGGTGAGTTTCGAGCACCTGACCCACGTTCATGCGTGAGGGCACGCCCAGCGGGTTCAGCACGATATCGACCGGCTCGCCATCCGCGCTGAATGGCATATCCTCTTGTGGCACGACCCTTGAGATGACGCCCTTATTCCCGTGTCGACCGGCCATTTTGTCGCCCGGCTGGATGCGCCGCTTCACCGCGACATAGGTCTTGACCATCTTCAGCACACCCGGCGGCAATTCGTCGCCCTGGGTGATCTTGCGTTTCTTGATCTCGAACCGCTCGCGGAACACCTCACGCTGCTCTTTGATCTGTGCGGCCACCGCTTCAAGCTGAGCCGCGGCCTCCTCGCTCCGGATGCGGATCTCGAGCCACTTGTCCTTGCCCTGGCCGTCTGAGAGTTCGTTCAGATAGCTCTTGGTGATCTTGGCTCCCGCCTTAAGCCCGCCTGGGCCGCCATCGGCGATCTTGCCGATTAACATCTTCTCGACGCGTTGAAAGGTATCCTGCTCCATGATCCGCAGCTGATCGGCCAAGTCCTTGCGCACCCGCTCGAGTTCGATCTCCTCGATCTGGGTCGCGCGCTTGTCCTTCTCGACACCGTCGCGGGTGAAGACCTGAACATCGACGACGGACCCGGCCATCCCCGATGGCAGCCGCAGCGAGGTGTCCTTCACGTCCGATGCCTTCTCGCCGAAGATCGCGCGCAGCAGTTTTTCCTCCGGCGTCAGCTGGGTCTCACCCTTGGGCGTGACCTTACCCACCAGGATGTCGCCATCGCGCACCTCGGCACCGATGTAGACGATGCCAGACTCATCCAGCTTGCCAAGCGCGGCCTCACCGACATTTGGGATGTCGCTGGTGATCTCCTCCGGCCCCAACTTGGTGTCACGCGCCAGACAGGTGAGTTCCTCGATGTGGATGCTGGTGAAGCGGTCCTGCTGGACCAAACGTTCCGAGAGGAGGATCGAATCCTCGAAGTTGTAGCCGTTCCAAGGCATGAAGGCGACGCGCAGATTCTGCCCCAACGCCAGCTCACCCATGTCGGTTGAGGGTCCGTCGGCAAGCACATCGTTACGCACCACCACATCGCCAGGGCTCACCAACGGCCGCTGATTGATACAGGTGTTCTGATTCGAACGGGTGTACTTGGTCAGGGTGTAGATGTCGACACCGGCCTCACCGGCCTCGGTCTCATCGTCGTTGACCCGCACCACGATACGCGCCGCATCCACCGCCTCGATCACACCGCCACGCCGAGCCCAGACCACGACGCCTGAGTCCTTAGCGACCACCCGCTCCATGCCAGTGCCGACCAACGGCTTCTCGGCACGCAAGGTCGGTACGGCCTGCCGCTGCATGTTCGACCCCATCAGGGCGCGGTTGGCATCGTCATGCTCTAGGAAGGGCACCAGCGAGGCCGCAACTGAGACGATCTGCCGCGGCGAGACATCCATAAACTGCACCTCATCGGGCGCCTTCATAGTGAACTCGTTCATGTGCCGACAGGAGACCAGCGCGTCGGTCAATCGGCTGTCCTCGTCAAGCGTGGCATTCGCCTGAGCGATGACGTAGCCACCCTCCTCGATCGCCGACAGATGCACGATCTCGTGAGTCGCCTGACCGCCCTCGACCCGTCGATACGGGGTTTCGAGGAAACCATACTTGTTGGTCCGCGCATAGACCGCAAGCGAGTTGATTAAGCCGATATTCGGGCCTTCAGGCGTTTCGATCGGGCAGACGCGGCCGTAGTGGGTCGGATGCACGTCACGGACCTCGAAGCCAGCGCGCTCACGCGCCAGACCGCCCGGCCCCAATGCCGACACGCGCCGCTTGTGGGTGACCTCGGAGAGCGGGTTGTTCTGGTCCATGAACTGCGACAGCTGACTGGAGCCGAAGAACTCCTTGATCGCCGCCGAGACCGGCTTCGCATTGATCAACTCCTGTGGCATCAGCCCTTCTGACTCGGCAAGCGAGAGGCGCTCCTTGACCGCGCGCTCGACCCGCACCAGGCCGACCCGGAACTGATTCTCTGCCATCTCACCCACGCAGCGGATACGCCGATTACCGAGGTGGTCGATGTCATCGACGGTGCCGCGACCGTTGCGCAGCTCGACCAACACCCTCAGGGCATCGACGATGTCGGAGTGCTCGCCATGCTCTTCGACCAGTTTGGTCGAGAAGGCATCGCTGCGCTGCGAGAAATAACGCCCGTCGTAGAGGATGCCTGGACCCTCGGTCTCATCGCGCAGCAAACGACGGTTGAACTTCATCCGCCCAACCGCGGATAGATCGTAGCGCTCGGGTGCGAAGAATAGATTGTGGAACAGGTTCTGCGCCGCATCTTTGGTCGGCGGCTCGCCCGGGCGCATCATCCGATAGACCTCGACCTGGGCCTCGAGCTCATTGGTGGTCTGGTCGATGCGCAGGGTCTCAGACAGATAAGGACCATGGTCCAGGTCGTTGACGAACAGGGTCTCAATACGTTCGACGCCCTTCTCGCGCAGCGCCTCGAGTAGCTCTTCGGTGATCTCACTATTGGCCTCGGCGATGATCTCGCCGGTCTCAGTGTCGATCTGGGTGCGGGCTAGGGTGCGGCCGATGAGGAACTCATCCGGCACCTGAAGCCGCTCAACACCGGCCTTTTGCAGGGCGCGGATGTGCTTCGCCGTGACGCGGCGGCCGGCCTCAACCAGCAGCTCATCGCCAATCTTGACCTCGAAGTTGACCGTCTCACCGCGCAGGCGCTCAGGCACCAGTTCGAGTTCTAGTGGCGTACCGAGGTGGAAGCTGTCGGTCTCGAAGAACATCGATAGGATATCGTCAACGCTGTAGCCAAGCGCGCGCAACAGCACCGTTGCCGGAAGCTTGCGACGGCGATCAATACGCACGAAGACGTTATCCTTCGGATCAAACTCGAAGTCGAGCCAGGAGCCGCGGTAGGGGATCACCCGTGCCGAGAACAGGAGCTTCCCGGATGAGTGCGTCTTGCCCTTGTCGTGATCGAAGAACACGCCCGGCGAGCGATGCAGCTGGGAGACGATGACTCGCTCGGTGCCGTTAATGATGAAGGTGCCGGTCTCGGTCATGAGCGGCAGGTCGCCCATGTAGACCTCTTGCTCGCGCACATCCTTGACCACCTTCGTGCTGGCCGGTGCATCCTTGTCGTAGATGACCAGGCGCAGCAGCACACGCAACGGTGCAGCATAGGTGGCACCGCGCAGATGACACTCGCGCACATCGAAGGCCGGCTCGCCGAGTCGGTAGCTCACGTACTCGAGCACGGCATTGCCAGAATAGCTCTCGATAGGCAGCACGGTCCGGAATGCGGCGTGCAAACCGACCTCATCACGCCCCTTCGGCCCCTTTTCCAGCTGCAGAAAGTCACGGTAGGAATCGATCTGGGTCGCCAGTAGGAACGGGACCTCCATGATCGTCGGGCGCTTGCCGAAGTTTTTGCGGATGCGCTTCTTTTCGGTAAACGAATAGGGCATGCTGCCTTCCCTCGTAATGGGTCTTTGAGTAGCCTAGAACGTCCGCCGCAAGAGCGGATGCTGGCCAGGAGCGAAACCGGCGCTACCGGTCAGCTATGCGTGGGAGCCTGATCAAGGCCCGCCCCGCGAAATTGAGCGCCCGCGTCCCAGCCGGCGCCGGCCCTATCAGCGGAAATGGCAAAAGGCCGGCGGCCCGAAGCCGCCAGCCTTAGTCGATCCCAGCTTTAAGGCAGGGTACAAGGATGGCGTTACTTAACCTCGACGGTCGCACCAGCCTCTTCCAGCTCCTTCTTAGCTGCCTCGGCGTCGTCCTTGGAGACCGCTTCTTTCAGCGTCGCCGGAGCACCTTCAACCGCGTCCTTGGCCTCCTTCAGGCCCAGGCCAGTCAGGGCACGCACTGCCTTGATGACCGCAACCTTATTGGCGCCGAACGAGGTCAGCACAACATCGAACTCGGTCTGCTCTTCAACTGGAGCCGCATCGGCACCGCCGGCAGCGGCTGGGGCTGCGGCAACGGCGGCCGCAGCGGTCACTCCAAATTTCTCTTCCATCGCGCTGATGAGATCAACGACTTCCATCACCGTCATGTTGGCAATGGCTTCCAGGATTTCGTCTTTAGAAACAGCCATGGGCTTATCTCCGTGTTAATGATTCGTTTGCAATGAATGATCGCGATCGCAGGACGCTAAGTCCCATCGAGGATCAAGCCGCTTCTTTCGCGTCGCGCACAGCACTGAGGGTACGGGCCAGCTTGCTCGGCACCTCGTTGAGGGTGGTTGCCAGCTTCTGCACCGGCGCTTTCATCACCGCCATCAGCTGACTGATCGACTCGTCGTAGGTCGGCATTTTAGCCAGCTTGCTGAGTTCGGAGCCGTCAAGGAGTTGGCCGCCGATCGCAATCATGCGGACCTGGAACTCTTTGTGCTCTTTGGCAAAACCCTCAGCAACACGGCCGACAGAGCCCGGGTCGGACTGCCCAAACGCGAGCACCAGCGGGCCGCTAAGGGCCTCGTCCATGCACGCGAAGTCAGTGCCGGCAAGCGCACGCTTCGCGAGCGTGTTCTTGACCACCCGAACGTAGACCCCAGCCTTACGCGCCTCGACGCGCAGTTTGGTCATCTCTTCGACGGTTAACCCGCGATACTCAGCGCCAACCGCCGAGTGTGCGGTCTGAGCGACCTCCGCGACCTCGGCGACGATGCGTTCTTTCTGGGCAAAGGTCAGTGCCACAGACGTCACCTCCTAATCGGATTGAGGTTAGACAAACGTCCAACCCGGTGAATCAGGGCGCTGTTCCTTTGCGAGCACCTGATCATGGTACCTGTACCGTCGCCAGCAAAACCGGTTCCGGGACAGCATCTACGCAGGCGGCGATTAAGCCGAGACGCGTGAATCCTGTCGAACGACTCGACGCCTGCGGTCTTTGACGGACGTCGGCTATGCAGCCACTGTCCCAAAGCTCATCGAAGCCTGCGACTGCCTGAGCCCTGTTCTCAAGAGCCCATTGAGTCACGGCCGAAATCAGAACGCCAGGGCGCTATGATCGATTGTCAGGCCCGGGCCCATCGTTGATGAGACCGTAACCTTTTTCATGTAAATACCCTTGGCCGCACTTGGCTTGGCCTTGGCGAGGTTCGCCAAAAGTGCCTCCAGATTCTCGCGCAGCTTATCAGCGTCAAAATCCATCTTGCCGAGGGGGCAGTGGATAATGCCCGCCTTATCCGTACGGTAGCGCACCTGACCCGCCTTGGCGTTTTGTACCGCCTCGGCCACGTTCGGGGTCACCGTGCCCACCTTCGGGTTCGGCATCAAACCCCGTGGGCCGAGCAGCTTGCCGAGTTGGCCGACGACGCGCATGGCATCCGGCGAGGCAATGACGACGTCAAAATTCAGATTGCCGCCCTTCATCTCTTCGGCGAGGTCTTCCATGCCAACCCGATCAGCGCCGGCCTCAGTCGCCGCATCGGCGTTCGCGCCTTGAGTAAAGACCGCGACGCGCACCTGCTTACCGATACCATGAGGCAGCACGGTCGAGCCGCGCACCACCTGATCTGACTTGCGCGGATCAACGCCCAGGTTCACAGCAACATCGACATTTTCGACGAACTTCACGTTTGAGAGTGACTTCAATAAGTCGAAGGCCTCTTCAGCCGCATAGGTGCGGCCGTGCTCGACACGCTCGCGAATGGCCGCTGTTCGTTTCGTTAACTTCGCCATTACGCGCCCCCCTCAACCTTTAGACCCATAGCGCGTGCGCTACCTGCGATAGTGCGCACAGCCCCCTCGAGATCAGCGGCGTTGAGATCTGGCATTTTAGTGTTCGCAATCTCTTCAATCTGCTCGCGCGTCACGGTACCAACGAGGGCGGTATTTGGTGTCGGACTCCCCTTCGCGACGCCAGCAGCCTTCTTCAACAAGATCGACGCAGGCGGCGTCTTGGTGATGAAGGTGAAACTGCGATCCGAGTAGACGGTGATGACCACCGGCGTCGGCAGCCCCTTCTCCATATCTTGGGTCTTCGCATTGAAGGCCTTACAGAACTCCATAATGTTGACACCGTGCTGACCCAACGCTGGGCCGACCGGCGGACTCGGGTTGGCCTCGGCGGCCTTGACCTGTAGTTTGATATAGGCGGTTACTTTCTTCGCCATCCTGTGACGCTCCTGCGGGTGCAAACGCTGGCGACAAACCAGCTCCCCGACGCATGGACCGCGCAACACGCGGCCGTGGATGAAACTGACGGCCGGTCAGTGGTCACCAGCTCGCCAAGACATGCTAAGGCCGATCAGCCCTTTTCAACCTGGCTAAACTCGAGATCAACAGGGGTCGAGCGGCCGAAGATCAAAACCGAGACCTTGACTCGGCTCTTCTCATAGTCCACTTCTTCAACTACCCCGTTGAAGTCGGTGAAGGGGCCATCGGTGACGCGAATCACCTCACCTGGTTCGTACAGCACCTTCGGTCGTGGTTTCTCAACGCCCTCTTGCACGCGCTGCCGGATCGCCTCGGCCTGCGCGTCGGGGATGGGCGCTGGGCGGTCTCCCTTACCACCGATAAACCCCATCACCCGTGGCACGTCCTTGACCAGATGCCAGGTCTCGTCAGTCATGTCCATGTTGACAAAGACATAGCCCGGGAAGAACTTTCGCTCGCTCTTGCGCTGTTGGCCGTTGCGAATCTCCACCACTTCCTCGGTCGGCACCAGAATCTCACCGAACGCATCTTCCATTTGTGCACGCTCGGCTCGCTCGCGGATCGACTTTGCGACATGGCTCTCAAAACCGGAGAAGGCGTGGATCACGTACCAGCGTTTGGCCATATTAGCCACCGCTCCCAACCAGGAGATTGAAGATCGTTCGCAGGATCGTATCGAACAGCCACAGAATGAGGCCGAGAATAAAGACCATGACAATCACGATCAGTGTCGTCTGTATGGTCTCTTGACGGGTCGGCCAAACGACCTTGCGCACCTCCATGCGCGAGTCGAGCGCAAAGCGCCAGAGCTGCCTCCCTTGAGCGGAGGTCAAGGCCAAGGCAGCGGCGCCACTCGCTATCACGAGCAGACCTAGGGTGCGCAACAGCACCGAATACGCAGCAAAGAAATAGAAGGCCCAAATGCCAGCGACCAACAGGAGGACCGCGACGGCGAGTTTGGCCGTATCCAGACCGGACGAAGCGGCCTCGGCTCGTGCATTCATGGGTTACCGGGCACCTTCACGGTGCGTGTTTGGCAGGCCAGGAGGGACTCGAACCCCCAACCTGCGGTTTTGGAGACCGCTGCTC
>CAZEZH010000068.1:0-16937 GCA_964516305.1 uncultured Halochromatium sp.
AGCGCTATTCCCAGGACAACCTGCTCGATTGGGGGTGCGCGCTCCCGCCTTCCGCAGACGATCTCAGCCGCTTCGCTCCCGAGGGTACAACGAAGAGGAAGCGGCCGCGTTCCCGGGATTAGACCCAACGTCGGAGCGAGTTGCCAGGATCAGTTATCAAGGATAAGGGCGGAAGCAAATAAGGACATTATTCCGCTGCGCAACGCTGAGTTGCGTTCATGGAGGCCGTCATGCCAGTTAGCCAGCGAAGAGACGCTGGATACCCCCCGATTCGTCAATGGGGTTGGCTCGGCGGTGACTAATGAGGAGGATTTCGATAAGTGGGATGATGCGCTTGAGCGTGAACAGCAAACTGTCGCTCGCGATGCTCTAGCCGTGGCCATGACGTCGAGGAGATCGGCCACTTGGTCTTAGGGCGAGCGCTAGGGGGCGCCGTCGCCTGCGTGCTGCGGCCAATGACGCTAATGCCAACTACACCCGCTACGCCGATCCGGACAATCCCGAGAACGTCTACACCCGCGGACGGATGCCGAATTGGCTCACCGAGAAGATGGCCGCCAATCATCACGAAGCAGCGCGTGGATGACACCAGACTGGTGCGCCCGGCTGCCCCTCTGCTCCGGCCGCTCCGCACGATCCGTTTTGTCCGTCTGCCAGTTCTGGATCACGGATGCAACGCCGGCGACTCGATCGGCTCCCTCATCGCTGCGCCTGCGCCGTGACTGAAAGGCGATGATCGAGATCCCGCCCAAGTTCGCCGGGCGTGCGCCGGTCGGGCCGGAGGATAGGAGTGAGTTGAGAGGAGTGAGTGCTATGCATTATCGGGAGGCGGTTGTTTGGCAGAAGGCGAGGTTGGCGGCGAGGGAGGTTTGTCGTCTGGTGCCGAGGTTGCCGAGAGGGTGGTCAATGCTGAACCTCCGACGCCAAACCAATGACTTAGCGTTCTGACGCTGTTTGGTCGCGAGGACGCTCGAGCGCCAACCTGTCAAGTCTGATTTATCCACGACCCCTGTGGATAACCCTGTGCACATCCCATCCAACCCAGCCGCTGAAGCCTTGCTGTGATTGCGGTTTCGTGACATTCCGTTCAAATCGGTGCGCGCGTGACCAGGCAGGACATTTTTTTGCTGCAGTTGACCCCTCAGCGCTGTGCGCGACCTGCTTGGACACACCACGATCCGCATGACCGAGCGCTACGCGCACCTGGCACCCGAAAACGTGCGCAGCGCTGTCGACAGCCTCGTCGCTTCCGCGTCACATTCTGTGCACAGCACCGAACTGAAAGTCATCGAAGGAGGGCGCAAGTATTTGATTTAAATGGTGGAGCTGAGGGGGATCGAACCCCTGACCTTCGCATTGCGAACGCGACGCTCTCCCAGCTGAGCTACAGCCCCGATACACTGATGTTGCCTGGCTTGCCGACGCTGGCGGTGGACGAGCGCCGCTGGGGCGAGCCCAGGATGCTGGCTTCGCGCGGCAGGCGGGGTTGAATGTTAACACCGCCGGCGCATGTTGTGACTAGTGTGTTTTTGCGCGACCGGTTGTTTCTAGGAGCTGTCTGTGCTGGATTCCAAACCGCTGCTCTTTCCCTCTGATTTTCCGCCTATCCGGCGACGGCGCCCGAGCACCTTGCAGGTGAATCTCGGCTATCGGTGCAATCAGTCTTGCCTGCACTGCCATGTCGACGCTGGGCCGAAACGAACCGAAGAGATGTCCACCGAGACCTTGGATGCGGTGCTGGCCTATCTGCGGCGAGGTGGCGTTGAGCTGTTGGATATCACGGGTGGGGCGCCGGAGTTGAATCAGGTGTTCCGGCCCTTGGTAGTGGCTGCCCGCAGCCTCGGCATTCGGGTGATGGATCGATGCAATCTCACCATCTTAGGCGAACCAGGGCAGGAGGATCTGGCCGATTTCTTGGCCGAGCACGCGGTTGAGGTGATCGCCTCGTTGCCCTGCTATCTGGAGGAGAACGTCGACGGGCAGCGTGGGGCTGGAACCTTCGAGGCGAGTATTAGCGGGCTTCGCCAGCTGAATGCGCGCGGCTATGGGAGAGCGGATAGCGCCGGCTCGAATGGCGGCGATCCCGATGTCGATAGCTTCGGTGTTAGCCAGTCCAGCGGCGGATTGTCGCTGAGTCTGGTCTTTAACCCGAGCGGTGCGACGCTGCCGCCTGCGCAGTCTGCGCTCGAAGCCGAGTACAAGCGTGAACTCGAATCCCGTTACGGCATCTACTTCACGCGTCTTCTAACAATAGCCAACATGCCGATCCGGCGTTTCGGTAGTTGGCTGCAATCGACTCGCCAGTTCGACGGTTATCTTGGGCTGCTCAAGGAAGCACACCAGGACGCCAATCTTGAAGCTGTGATGTGTCGTGATTTGATTAGCATCGATTGGCAAGGTTATCTCTACGACTGCGACTTCAATCAGATGCTTGACCTAGCGCTCGAGCGGGAGCCAGGCGAGCGGATGCATATTCGCGACCTGAGCACGCCCGAGTTGCTCAACGGACGCGCGATCCAGGTCGGGGAGCATTGTTACGGTTGCACCGCGGGGCAGGGGAGTAGCTGTGGTGGCGCGCTGGCCTAGAGATTTTCGCTGGAGCTGGAGCAAGGCTGCGCCGCTGCAATGGCGGTTCTCGACGCACTGGCGGACTCGTCAGGCCAGCGGCTGATCGACGGATGCAATTTCCGCGCGCTCGTCTCTTAGTGTTCGCAAAGGCGCCGGTACCGGGTGGCTGTAAGACGCGATTGATCCCCGCGCTTGGGCCTGAGGGGGCGGCGAGGCTCGCCGAGGCCCTGCTGATCGACACCTTAGATCGCATCGCAAACGCGGACTTGGCGTCGGTCGAGCTGTGGTGCGCGCCCGATATCGATCATCCCGCGTTTCAGGCGCTGGCTGGGCGCCACAAGCTACAGCTCCAGACGCAGCGCGGGGCAGATCTCGGCGAGCGCATGCAGGCAGCGACCGCTGCGGCTCTGGCTACCACGGAGCGAGTGCTGCTGATTGGGGCCGATTGCCCAGACCTGGACGCTGCGTATTTGCAGCAGGCGTTGGCAGCGCTGTCCCAACGTCCGGCAGTGCTAGGACCGGCCAATGACGGTGGTTATGTGTTGCTCGGCCTGCGACAGGCGGCAGCGCCGGTGTTACCTGCGTTGTTCGCGCCGATGTCCTGGGGCAGCGGCCAGGTTGCGGCCATCACCCGGGAGCGCATGCGTGCCGCTGGCCTGGACTGGACTGAGCTACCGAGCCTGGCCGATATCGACCGCCCAGGGGACTTAGCGTCCCTTGGCGACATTTTACCTCTGCTCTCTGCGTCTGCTGTGAACTAACGAGGCAAGCGCAGAGGAGCCTGGTGAGCAAAGTACCCCACGCAGCCATTGACTCACGCTGGTTTATGCAGGATCAGCTCAAGTACCAGCTTGGAGCCAAAGTACGCCAGGATCAGGATGCCGAATCCGGTGAGGGTCCAGGAGATGGCCTTGCGACCGCGCCAGCCCCATAGGCGCCGGCCGAGCAAGAGCCCGCCAAACACCAGCCAGGCCACCACCGAGAGCACTGTCTTGTGCACCAGGTGCTGCGCGAACATGTTCTCGAGGAAGGCAAAGCCGCTCAGCAGCGCCAGTGTGAGCAAGGTGAAGCCGATGCCGATCATCTCGAACATCATTTCTTCCATCGTCATCAGCGGCGGCAGTGCGCGGACGAAGCCGCCGGGCTTGCGCCCACGCAAGTAGGCGTCCTGAATCCAGAGCAGCACCGCCTGCACGCTAGCAAGCGTCAGCAGGCTATAGGCCAGCATCGAGAGCAGCACATGCAACTTCAAGACCCAGCTGCTCGACTCGCCGAGGAACGGGGTGCTCGGATACAGCATATCGAGCAAGACCGTGATGCCGGCCAGCGGCAGCACAACCAGGCCGAGGTTCTCAATCGGCTTGGTGAGACTCGACAGCAATAGCGAGGCGACGACGGTCCAGGCAGCCAGCGAGAGCGCATTGAAGAACGCCAGATTCAGCGTGTCATGGCTGAAGATGACGATGTACAGCAGCCAGGTGTGCAGCGTCAGCCCGGCGTAGGCCAGGCCTAGGGTCATGCCGCGCAGCTTCGCTGTGTTCGCGTCCGGCTGATGGGTGAACAGGCGCCAGCCAACGAGCGTGGCCGAGCCGAAGTAGGCGATCAGGGTCGCGATCGAGATGACGACGTTGTTCATAGTCTGCGATCATCGCACAAGCAAGACAGACTGCAAACGTGGGTCAGCGCGCCAATCGCCGCTTTGCGACGACTCAATCGCGCTGCTTTGACGTAGATTAAGAAACGAGAGGCATCATGTTCGACAATCTTCAGGATCGCTTCGGTGAGGTACTGAAGGGCCTGCGCGGCCAGGCTCGACTCACTGAGGATAATATCAAGGAGACGCTGCGCGAGGTGCGCATGGCGTTGCTCGAGGCCGACGTCGCTTTGCCGGTGGTGCGCGGCTTCATCGAGCGGGTGCGCGACAAGGCCCTCGGCGCGGAGGTGACCAAGAGCCTGACGCCTGGCCAGGTGCTGATCAAGATCGTCAACGACGAGCTGATCAGTCTGATGGGCGAGTCAAACGAAGAGCTCGATCTGCGCCAGCAGCCGCCGGCGGTGATCCTGCTCGCCGGCCTGCAAGGCTCTGGTAAGACCACCAGTGCCGCCAAGCTGGCGCGTTATCTCAAGCAACGCCAGAAAAAAAGCGTCATGGTGGTCAGCTGCGATATCTATCGCCCGGCGGCCATCGAGCAGCTACGCACCGTCGCCGCTGAGGTGGATGCCGCCTTCTTCCCAAGCACCCCAGAGCAAAAGCCGGTTGAGATAGCGACCTCTGCACTGGAGGCTGCGCGCCGCCAGGGCCAGGACGTGCTGATCGTCGACAGCGCGGGTCGGCTCGCGATCGACGAACGGATGATGCAGGAGATCAAAGACCTGCATAGCGCGGTGACGCCGGTCGAGACCCTGTTCGTGGTCGACAGCATGACCGGCCAGGATGCCGCTAAGACCGCGCGCGCCTTCCATGATGCGCTGCCGCTCACTGGCGTGGTGCTGACCAAGATCGATGGTGATGCCCGCGGCGGCGCGGCGCTCTCGATCCGCGAGATCACCGGCAAGCCGATCAAGTTCCTTGGTGTTGGCGAGAAGACCGATGCGCTCGAGCCCTTCCACCCCGATCGCATCGCCTCACGCATCCTCGGTATGGGGGACGTGGTCTCGCTGGTCGAGGAGATGCAGCAGAAGGTCGATCATGACAAGGCCGAGAAGCTGGCCAAGAAGATCAAGAAGGGCAAGGGCTTCGATCTCACCGACTTCCGCGATCAACTCAAGCAGGTGAGTTCGATGGGTGGCATGGCTGGGCTGATGGATAAGCTGCCCGGTGCCGGTCAGCTGCCGGAGCACATGAAGAGCCAGGTCAACGATAAGGAGGTGGTCAAGCTGATTGCCATCGTCGATTCGATGACGTCGATGGAACGCTCCCATCCACAGATCATCAAGGGCTCGCGGCGACGGCGCATCGCCATCGGTTCGGGCACCCAGGTCCAGGACGTGAACAAGTTGCTGAAGCAGTTCACCCAGATGCAGAAGATGATGAAGAAGATGAAGGGCGGCAACATGGCCAAGATGATGCGCCAGATGCAGGGCCGCCTGCCGCCGGGCATGGGCGGCGGCATGCCGCCGGGTGGTGGCTTGCCACCTGGCGGCGGCTTCCCGATGTAGAACCGATTCTGGTGCTGCGGGACAATCAGGTTCAGCAGCCTCAGCCTGCGTTCTGATAGCGCGGGCGTTGTCGTAGGTGTGCTGTCGTGCAGGGCGAAGGTAGTCTCATGATATGAATATCCTTGGTGAGCTGATCCAGAACGCCTCGCTCCTGTTGGCGCTGGTATTAGCGCATGGTCTATCCGTCGCTCGCTTGCCGCATGAACGCTTATCGACTCAGGTCCTGATCGGGTTGTTGTTTGGCGTGACCGCGCTGTTGGGCATGGTCTATCCGGTGACGGTTGGCCCCTTGATCTTCGATGGACGCACCATCGTGATCAGTATGGCCGGCCTGTTTGGAGGGATACCGGCAGCGGCCATCTCTAGCTTGATTGCGGTCGTTTACCGGGCCTGGCTCGGTGGCCCTGGTGTTGCGATGGGCATTGCCACCGTTATCACCGCTGCGGCCCTTGGTGCCCTGTTCTATGAGTTACGCCGCGCTGGCAGGGTTAAGGTCAATTTCTGGACGCTGGTGGTGTTCGGCCTTGCCGTGCATCTGGTCGCGCTGGGCTGGATCGTCCTCTTGCCTACAGCGCTGCGCGAGCAGGTCTTAACCAACGTCGCCTTGCCCTTTCTGATCGTCTTGCCGGGGGTTGTGGTCCTCATAGGCCTGTTGCTGCGCGACCAAGAACAGCGCGTGAGCGATGAGCGTGCCCTGCGCGAGAGTCAGGCCAGATTGATCGAGGCACGCAGTATTGCGGGACTTGGCGATTGGGAATGGGACTCTCGCAGCGGCGTGCAGCGTTGGTCGGATGAGGTGTATCGCTTTCTCGGGCTTGAGCCGTCCTCGCCGCCCCTGACCATCACGCAACTGCGGCGCGCGTTAACGCCGCGCACTTGGGCGGATCTGCACGCGGCGCTCAACAAGGGCCTGCAAGAGGGGGAGCCCTGGTGTTGCGATGTCGAGCTGAGACGCGAGCAGGGTTCAGTGCGCTGGATCAGTGTGCGCGGACAGGTCGTCTATGACCAAGCCGGTCAGCGTCAGCTGCTTCGAGGCACGGTCCAAGACGTCACTGAGGCCAGGACGATTCGTCATGCCCTGGCTCGTGAGCGCAGTTATCTAGCACGCGAGCGCGATCGCATCCAGGAGCTGCATGAGCGTATCGAGAAGATCGCCGCCCATGTTCCGGGCATGATCTTTCAGTATCAACGTTGGCCAGATGGGCGCAGCGCGTTTCCGTTTGCCAGTCAGGGCGTGAAGGCGATCTACGGCGTTGACCCAGCGCGCGTCATGGAGGACGCGAGCCCGGCGTTTGCCATGCTCCATCCCGATGACCTTGAACGGATTAAGGCGTCGATTGAGCGCTCCGCTGAGGAGCTAACGATCTGGCAAGAAACCTATCGGGTCAGACGGCCTGATGGGCGGACGCAATGGCTGGAGGGCGAAGCCAGCCCTCAGCGGCAACCTGACGGTAGCGTTCTCTGGCATGGATACATCCATGATGTAACCCAGCGTCAGCAGGCTGAGACTCAGCTAAGGCTTGCCGCTAGCGTCTTTGCGCACAGTCTCGAGGGCATCGCGATCACCGATGCCCAAAATCGTTTAGTCGATATCAATCCCAGCTTTACGCGCATCACCGGCTACAGTAAGGCGGAGTTGCTCGGCTGCGATCCCAAGCTCTTGGCCTCTGGTCAGCACGATGCCGCGTTTTACCAGCGCATGTGGGCGGCCATTAGCGACGACGGATTCTGGCAAGGCGAGATCTGGAATCAGCGCAAGGACGGAGAGGTGTACCCCGAGCTGCTCTCAGTGTCCGTGGTCCATGATCAGGCCGGCGGGGTGCTGAATTATATCGGGGTGTTCTCCGACATCAGCCAGTTCAAGGCGCACGAGGCCGAGCTGAATCGCATTGCGAATTACGACCATCTGACCGGTCTGCCGAATCGGCGGCTGTTGACCGACCGGCTCGAGCATGCGATCGCCCACCTGCGACGGACCGGTAATGCGCTCGCCGTCTGCTATCTCGACCTAGACGGTTTCAAACCAGTGAATGATCGATACGGCCATGCTGTCGGCGATCGCCTCTTGGTCAAGGTCAGCGAGGCCTTGCGCCAAGTCCTGCGTGGCGACGACACAGTCGCCCGCCTCGGTGGTGATGAATTCGTCTTGTTGCTAACCGATTTCGACAAACCGGATGACTGTTTCGCGCTGCTGAACCGCGTTTTAGACGTGATTAGTGAGCCGATCAGCATTGGTGATCAGGTGCATAGCCTCTCGGCCAGTATCGGCGTGACCTCATGTCCGCCTGACATTGCAGACCCCGATGCCCTGTTGCGACATGCCGATCAGGCCATGTATCAGGCCAAAGAGAGCGGAAAGAACACCTACCATCTGTACGACGCAAAGCAAGACCACTTACTGCAGGCTCGACGGCAAAAGCTGGAGCGGATCGGCCGGGCCGTGGCAGAGGATGAACTGATTCTGCATTTTCAGCCCCAAGTCGACATGATCAGCCGCGAGTTGATCGGCGTCGAGGCCCTGGTGCGATGGCAGCATCCCGAGCAAGGTTTACTGCTGCCGGGAGCCTTCCTGCCCGATATCGAAGGGACTGAGCTCGAGGTCAAGCTCGATGAGTGGGTGATCGAGTCCGTCTTGCGTCAGTTGGAAGCCTGGACTGATGAGGGTCAACCGCTGCCAGTTAGTGTGAACATCGGAGCACGACATCTGCTGCGGCCGGATTTTGCGGCGAATCTTGAGGCTCGGCTAAAGGCGCATCCGAGCGTCGCCGGTAAGGACCTGGAGCTGGAGATCCTAGAGACGGCCACGCTCAGTGATTTTGAGCAGGCCCAGCGTGTGCTGGCGCGCTGTCGCGAGCTGGGGGTGCGTTTCGCGCTCGATGACTTCGGCACCGGCTATTCGTCGCTGGCATACTTTCGGGCGTTACCGGTCGACCTGCTCAAGATCGATCAGAGTTTTGTGCGCGATATGTTGCACGATCTTGGAGACAAGGAGATTGTCGAGAGCGTGGTGCAACTTTCTACAGCCTTCAATCGTCCGGTGATTGCCGAAGGGGTCGAGACGCTCTCGCATGCGGCCATGCTGACCTGGCTCGGCTGCCGCTTTGGCCAGGGCTACGGGATCGCCCGACCGATGCCAGCGACTCAGTTGTCAAACTGGATCGCAAGCTGGTCGGTCGAACAATCTTGGAGCGAGCTTGATGGTCCGGTAGAGCGCGATGATCTGCCGTTGATGCTCGCGGCGCAGAATCATCGGCGCTGGCTGCACGTGTTTCTCAGAACCTTGGAGCAAGCAGGTGGCCCAGAGCTTGCTGAGCTGAGACCAGACGACGTCGATTTTGGTCACTGGTATGCGGGTGCCGGCCGACGCCGCTACAAGACGTTTGCCGAGTTTCGCCCGATCGGGAGCAAGTATGAGCGGCTTCAGGCCGTTGCGGCCGATCTCCTCGGGCGCATCCAGACCGACCAGTACAGGCCAACGGTGGACAGGCCAAGGGTCTTGCAGAAGGCAAGCGACGATCTTATCACCGAGATCGGGCGCCTCATCCAACGCGTGACGCCCGGTGTGCGCCCACCAAGCCGGTCCGGCTAGCAGGCCTGATGCCTAAGCGCGACCTGCATCACATCGACGCGATCATCAAGGAAGCCGGCCTCGCAGTATGAGAGGTAGTAACGCCACATACGGATGAAGCGCTCGTCGTAGCCAAGGGCGCGCACCTCGGGCTCGCGCTCGAGGAAGCGCTGATGCCAGGCCCTCAGCGTGCGCGCATAGTCCTTGCCGTAGAAGCTGCGCTCGGCGATCTCGAGGCCGGCCGCGTGCGCGGCGGTGTCGAAGCGGCCCACTGTTGGTAACATGCCGCCTGGGAAGATGTAGTGCTGAATGAAATCCGGGCTGGCCTTGTAGTCGTCGAAGATGTCATCTGAAATGGTGATGACCTGAAGCGCGGCCGTGCCGCCCGGGCGCAGACGGTTGCGCAGCGTTTCCATGAAGATGGACCAGTAATCCTCGCCCACCGCTTCGAACATCTCGATCGAGACGATGTGATCGAAGGTTTCGCTGACGTCACGGTAGTCCTGCAACCGCAGCTCCACCTGCGCCGCAAGCGGGCTGTCTTTGAAGCGTTCCTCTGCCCAAGCCAACTGCGCCTCGGAGAGTGTGATCCCTGTGAGTTCGAGTCCGCGTTCGGCAGCCGCCTGTGCCATCCCGCCCCAGCCGCAGCCGATCTCGAGCAGGTGCTGGCCAGGCTCGGCATTGAGCATCGCGAGCAGACGTTGGTACTTGCGTTGTTGCGCCTGGGCGAGGGTTTGGTCGTCATCATCCTGAGCGGCCTGCAGCACGGCCTTTGGGCTGGCGTCTGAGTCCGTCTCCGCCGTGCTTGACCTCGCGCTGCTGACGGAGGCGACGTCTGGCCCTGGGCCAAGTGTTGGCCTCGGTACTGTGGCTGTTGTCGCTGCCGCTACTGGCTCTGGTGCCGCATAGACGCCGCTGGAGTAGGTCATGCTCTCATCGAGCCAGAGCTGGTAGAAGTCGTTGCCCAGGTCGTAGTGATAGGCGATGTTGCGGCGGCTGCCGGTCCGGGTGTTGCTGCGCCGCTGGTGGCGCCGCGGTGAGATCAGCCGGTGCAGCGGACCACCGCGCTGGCGTTCGCGCCAGCGGTGCTCGTTGACCGCGAGCAGGTGCAGCGCCGCGGTTGGATCGGGGCTCTCCCAGTCGCCGGCCATCCAGCTCTCGCCTAATCCGAGATGACCCTTGGTCGCCAGACGCCGTGCCATCCGCAGCGGGCGGCGGATATCGATCTGTGCCTCTGGTCCATCGCGGTCACTCTCGAGCAGATAGCGACGGCTACCGAGTTGGAGCTGGAGCTGACCGGCTGCGATGCGGTCGAAAAGCCGAGTGATCGGCCAGATCAAAGGCTTGAGCAGGGTCCGCAGGACCGGGCCAAACAGCGGCTGCTGCACTGGCTGTTGGAGCTGGGGCAGGGCGGCCTCGCCCGTCTTATCGCTTGCCATCAGGTCACCTTTGGATGGGCTGAGTCGGGTTTCGGGACATAGCGCGCACCGCGTAGCCAGATCTTCAGGGCCTGCCAGTGGATTGCGAACAGCACCTTGAAGCTCATCAACGGGGTGCGCCGGAACGCCTGCCAGAGGGCGCGATTGGAGAGTGGTTCGCCGGCACCGGACTGGGTGGCAACCAGCTCCAGGCGGCCATCCTGATGGAACTGGCGGATAAAGACACCGAGCTTGTCATCGGGCTCGGCAAGGCGGAATCGATACTCACCGGCCACCTCCATCAGTGGCGAGACATAGAAGCATTTCGAGGCCGTGTCGCGCACCGGCCAGGCGAGTGGCTTGCCGCCGTTGGCGAGTAGATAGAAATGGGAATCGCCAAAGGTGTTGCTGACCTCGGCCAAGACCGCGCGTAGCTGCCCGTCGGCGTGCTCGCAGTACCAGAGGCTCAATGGGTTGAAGCCGTAGCCGAGCACCCGCGGCATGCAGAGCAGGCGGATGCGCCCGCCCTCGAGCTCGATGCCATGCTCACGCAGCAGTAGGTCAGCCCAGGGTCGCAGCGGTGAGCCATCGCGCGGCCCATGGTCTTCCGCCGCGAAGCGCAGCAGGCCAAATCCTTGACTGGTCCGCAGCATTGGCGGCACGCGGTCTAGCGCGTCCAAGTCCAGCAGCAGGCTGAAGACCCGATAGGTAAAGCGATACTGCACCGGGAACAGCCGTCGGTGCATCACCTTGGTGAAGTAGATGCGATGCGGGTTCTCGCTCATACAGTGGCGCTCGCGCGATTCCCAGAGGCCCGTGACAGGCCGTCAGCCGATGCTGAACCAGACGATGCCCTATCCTCGGGCGGAGTCGCAACAGGGTGCATCGCTAAGGTAGCAACCTTGGCGCCGGCTCCGGCTTCGGTTCCGGCCGTGACTGGGCTGTTAGCGGGCGCCGTCAGCATCGAAGTATCGACGCCGAAGCGGTCGGCGATCGCCACCGCAGAGGCCAGTGCGTCTTCATGAAAACCGTAGCCGAAGTAGCTGCCGCAGAACCAGAGCCGGTCTTGACCCTGTAGCTCAGCGAGCCGCGGCTGTGCATCCATCGCGGCCTGATCGAAAACCGGATGGTCGTAGACCATCTCAGCGATGACGGTCTCGTCGGCCGGTGGACGCAGCGGGTTCAGTGAGACCAGATAGTCCTTGTTGGTCTTGAACCCCTGGAGCCGGTTCATCCAGTAGGTCACCGAGACCGCGCAGGAGCCGTCCTGAGACGGCTGTGAAAGGTAATTCCAGGATGACCAGACCTGCCGGCGCTGCGGCATCAAGCCGACGTCGGTGTGCAGATAGGTGCGGTTCGGCTGATAGCGGAAGCGGCTTAGCAGCTCCAGCTCGGCAGCGCTCGGCTGTTCCAGCAGCGCCAGCGCCTGATCAGCATGACAGGCGAGCACCACTTCGTCGAACAGGGGACACTCGCCCGAGGCCAAGCTCACCTCAACGCCTTGCTCGGTGCGTCGGACTGCGCGCGCCGCGTCGAGCCGCACCCGCTCCTGACCGATCTCCTCGAGGAGGTGATCGACATAGCGGGTGCTGCCGCCGGCGACCGAGCGCCAGAGCGGGCGATCGATCAGGTTCAGCAGACCGTGATTGTTGAAGAAACGCGCTAGGCTTTCGGCCGGAAAGTCGAGCATGGCTCGGGTTGGGCAGGACCAGATCGCAGCCGCCATTGGCAGCAGAAAGTGATCGCGAAAACTGTCGCTCATGCGCTCGCGAGCCAGCAGTTCACCGACGCTGAGCCCATCAAAGCCGCCCTCGCGCAGCATGGTCTTGCAGCGCCGATTGAAGCGGACGAGATCGGAGACCATGCGCAGGAAGCGGGGGCTGAGCAGGTTGCGGCGTTGCGCGAATAAGGTATTCAGGCTGTCACCCGAGTATTCGATCTCGCCAGGGCCGATCGACGCAGAGAACGACATATCGCTCTCGCGCGTCGCCACGCCGAGTTCATCGAAAAGGCGTGTGAGCAGCGGATAGTTGGCAATGTTGTAGACGATGAATCCGGTGTCGACCGCGAGTGGTTGCCCATCGTCGTCGACGTCAATGGTATGGGTATGTCCCCCGACATAGTCGTTGCGCTCGATGAGCGTGACCTGGTGTTGCCGCCCGAGGAGCCAGGCTGAGGCCAAACCGGCGATACCGCTGCCGATAACGGCGATCTTCTTTCGCATGCGTTGAGTTGTCTTGGTCATGTCCACGAATTGCAGGCATGAAAATCTGGACAAGTCCAGCGTTTTCAATGCCTGTTCGGCGTCTGTTCTGAGGTTGTAGAGGTGGCTGGTCGTCAGGCGCGGCCGAGGCCAGCATCAATGGTAAGGGTATCGACGATCATGTTCGCCGACAATGTTGAACCCATAAACTGCAGATGGTACAGATGAGCGCAGATTAAGATATTATAAAACAAGGCTCTAGCAGGTCTAATAAGGCCACCCAACAGGTGAGCCAATGATGAGCAGCAGCGTATTCAAGTCTCTGCGTTAATCTGCGGTTCAAATGCTCTTTTTAGGGTGAACCTATAAACGGCCGTTGAACGGCCCCTAGGCTGCGTCCCGCGTGGGGCCCAAACGATCTCTCGCCCAGCCAGCCAGTTAGGCAATCTCGTCGATCAAGCTCGGCGTCTCCCCGCTGTCGAGCCCGCTCCAGGGCCGGATATCACGTTGATAATGGCGCATCACCAGATTGGCGAGCAGACCGGTCCAGCCGGTCTGATGGGCGGCACCCAGTCCGGCCCCGGTCTCGGCATGGAAATACTCGTGGAAGGCGAACAGATCCTGCCAAAGCGGGTCGTCATCGGCCGGCCAATGGCCGCTCAGAGCTGGGGCGTTATCACCGTTGTCGTGCCGATAGAGATCGCTCAGCCGGTCGGCGATCAGACTCGCAATCTCCTTCAGGTTGAGCCGCTTGCCGCCGAGGCAGGGCACCGCCACGGTGAATTCGTCGCCAAGGAAGCGATGGAAGCGCTCGAGCGAGGACACCAGCGAATAATTGGTCGGCAACCAGACCGGGCCGCGCCAGTTCGAGTTACCGCCGAACATCGGCGAGATCGACTCGCCCGGGACGTACTCGATGAGCGCATTGCCGATGCCCGGGATGAAGCCGAGATCCTGGTCCTTGGCGTGCACGCGGCTGAGGCTGCGCACGCCAAACGGCGACAGGAACTGCTCCTCGTCCAACAGCCGCTTGAGGATGCGCGGCAGCATCGAATGGTCGACCAGCGACAGCAGTCGCTCACCGCGCTCGTTCTCCCAATCCGGACAGGCGCAGACGTAGCTGCCGCGAAACAGCCCGCCCTTGTGCTCCTTGAGCAGCCGCTCAAAGCGCGGCGCATGGTTGAGCATGCGCCGGTTGACGATCTCGACCGCGAACAGCGGGATCAGCCCAACCCAGGAGTAGACCGGGATGCGATGCGCACCCTCGGGCGTCTCGAGCAGGTCCATGAAGAAGCCCCGGTCCATGTCCCAGAGCGACGGGGTGCCGGTCTCCTCGCTGCCCGCGACGGCCTCAGCGATGGACAAGAACTGCTTGTAGCAGTGGATCGCGATGTCCTCGTAGTGCGGGTCTTCGACGCAGAGCTCGAGCGCGATCAGGGTCATCTTCAGCGCAAAGTGCGCCATCCAGCCGGTCGCATCGGCCTGTTTCAGTTGATAGCCGGCAGGCAGGGCTCGGGAGCGGTCGTAGACCGAGATGTTGTCGAGGCCGAGGAAGCCGCCTTCGAACAGGTTGTTGCCATCAGCGTCCTTGCGATTGATCCACCAGGAGAGGTTCAGCAGGAGTTTGTGAAAGACCCGCTTCAGATAGCCGTGATCGCCGACCCCGCGCTGGATGCGCTCGGCACGAAAGACCTTGATCGCGGCCATCGCCAGCACCGGCGGATTGACGTCACCGAAGTCCCACTCATAGGCCGGGACCTGGCCATTCGGGTGCATATAGCGATCGGAGAGCATCAGCTCGACCTGGTCCTTGGCGAAGTCGACGTCGACCAAGGCCAGCGCCACGCAGTGGTAGGCGAGATCCCAGGCGGCAAACCAGGGGTACTCCCAGGCATCGGGCATCGAGAGCACATCGCGCGCGCGGACGTGACGCCAATGCTGATTGCGGCCCTCACGGCGCTCGGGCGGCGGTGGGATCTTGTCGCCATCGAGCCAGCGCGCGACGTCGTAATGATAGAACTGCTTGGTCCAGATCATTCCGGCCAGGGCCTGCCTGAGGATCGCTGTGTCGGTGCCCTTGGCTTCGGGGAGCAGATGCTGGTAGAAGGCATCGGCCTCGGCCTCGCGCATGCTGAACACCGCATCGCTGGCGGCAAAGGGGGCGGCGAGCGGCTCGGCTGCCAGCACGAGCTCGAGGGTCTGGGTGGCGCCCGGCGCGACCTGCAGCCGATAGCAGGCGGCGGCCTTGGTGCCGACCTGGGCGGGATTGACCGCGCTGGTATCAGCGTCGATCAGGTAGCGATGGAAGCCGTCTTTGACATACGGACTGGCGTTCTCGCTGCCCCAGATACGGCGGTTATCCGACTCGTTCTCGGTGAATAGCAGCTCGGGCTGGGCCTGATCGCCGCGGCCGTAGATGAACTGAGTGCCCAGGCATGGATGCTCGGTCTGCAGCGCCCAATCAACGCCCGTGGGTGGCTCGATGGCACGGATGACGGGACGCTCGGGATCAGTGCCCAGCTGCCGGGCCTCTGCGCGGGCGCGGGCCTCAGCGGCGTTGCCCCAGAGGTCGTAATGCGGCTGTCCCCAGCTCCAGGTGTTGCGAAACCAGCAGGTTGGCAGCAGGTGCAGCTCGGCTGGTTCAGGGCCGCGGTTGGTCACCAGGATGCGGGCATGGACCTGGCTCGGGCTCGCCTTCGCATAGCGGATCTCGACATCCCAGAAACGGTTCTCGGCGAAGGCGCCGGCCTCAACCACTCCAAACGGCGGTGCATCACGGCCGCGGCGTGCGTTCTCGTCGATCAGCTGCTGGTAGGGAAAGGCCTGCTGCGGATAGCGGTACAGATAGCGCAGCCAGCTGTGGCTGGGCGTTGCGTCCTGATAGAAATAGACCTCTTTGACATCTTCGCCGCGATTGCCCTCGGCATTGGTCAGGCCAAAGGCGCGCTCCTTCAAAAACGGGTCCTGGCCGTTCCAGAGTGCGAGTGCGATGCACAGATACTGCTGCTCATCGCTGATGCCGCCGAGCCCGTCCTCGCTCCAGCGATAAGCGCGCGAGCGCGCATGATCATGCGGGAAATAGGCCCAGGCCTCGCCGTCGGTGCTGTAGTCCTCGCGCACCGTGCCCCAGGCGCGCTCGGCCAGGTAGGGTCCCCACAGCCGCCAGTCGGCCTTGCCGTTGCGCTGGTCCTCGAGGCGTTGACGTTCGGCGTTCAATGGGCTCTTTGGCATTCGGCAGGCAACCTCTTACTCGCGCGTGAGGATCGGGACGCGTCGTCTGCTTGACGGACGACTGTCTGGGTGAGCGAAAGGCTCAGGGTATGCGGTCACTAGGCTTGCAACCCTAGCATGGCCAGACGCACGACGAGCTGGTCCGTCAGCGCGCATGGCGCTTCAGCCCGCCCTTGATGGGCGGCTCGGCTGCTGGGTCTTGTGGCCAATGATGTTTGGGATAGCGACCGCGCATCTCCTTGCGCACCTCGGAATAGGCACCGGACCAGAACGCGGCCAGATCCTGGGTGACCTGGAGCGGACGGCCCGCTGGCGAGAGCAGGTGCAGCAGCAGCGCTTGCTGGCCATTGAAGATGCGTGGAGTGTCACTGACGCCGAACAGCTCTTGCATGGGAACCTGCAGGACCGGTTGCTCGCCAGCGGTGTAATCGATCGGGCGCCAAGTCCCGGCCGGGGTTTGCAGACGGGTCGGCGCCAGTGTCTTGAGCTTCTGTGCCTTGTCCCAGCCGAGCGCCTGGCGCAGCACCTCGAGCAGGTCCAGGGCGCGCACCTCGGCTAGGCGCGTCTTACCCATGAGCCAGGTTACCAGCCAGTGCTCGCGGCCGGTCTCCTGGAGTTTGGCTGCGCCTCCAGGTCTGTTCCCAGTTCTGCCCCCAGATTTGTTCCCAGTGCTGCTCTCAGGTTTGCTTCCAGTGATGCCGTTGAGACTGCTCCCCATTTGGCGCTCTGCTCCGTGTCGAGCGTCAAGCGCGGCTTCAAGCCCAGACTGGAGGCCAGCCGGTGAGAAGTC
>CAZEZH010000069.1:0-16656 GCA_964516305.1 uncultured Halochromatium sp.
GGGTGACGCGCAAGGGCGCGATCCGGGCGCGCGAAGGCGATCTTGGCATCATTCCCGGCAGCATGGGCGCGCGCAGCTACATCGTGCGCGGCAAGGGCAACCCAGAGAGCTTCAATTCTTGCGCCCATGGCGCCGGGCGGCGCATGAGCCGCACCGCCGCCGAGAAGCAGTTTACGCCGGCGGATCTGGCCGAGCAGACCCAAGGCGTGGTCTGCCGCAAGGATAAAGGCGTGCTCGATGAGATCCCGGGCGCCTACAAAGACATTGATCAGGTGATGGCCAACCAGACCGACCTGGTCGAGGTGGTGCATACCCTGAAGCAAGTGGTCTGCGTGAAAGGGTGATTAGAGGGGTGAGATCTGCTCATTGACACCTGATACGATAGCGTCTCAGGCTCTATAAGGCGTGCACGATTCCTGGGCTTGAGTAAGCGATCCTGTCCGGTGATCAGTTTGAGCGGCCATCGAGAGACTGACCGATGTTCGATGCAAAACGAATACTAAGTGAGGGTCCAGCACCAATCGCGACCGGCAGTTCGACGCTGGCGCGAAAACCGCCGAGACTCGGCGCGCGGCCGAGTTCAAGCCGCCCCCGGTAGAGGTCGAGAATCTCTTGCACGATCGACAGGCCAAGGCCGTGGCCGTCGACGCGCTCGTCGACGCGTACCCCGCGTGAACCGATCGCGGCAAGTTCGGCTTCGCTACAGCCCGGACCATCATCGTCGACCCAGAGGCGCAGGCCGTCCGCACCGTGTTCAAGTCCGCAATGCACCTGGCTTTTCGCCCATTTGCAGGCGTTATCGAGCAGATTGCCCATCAGCTCGAGCATGTCTTCGCGGTCGATCGTCAATGGTGCTGCGAGCCTGTTGTCACAGCGGATGGTCAAACCCTTGTCCGCGTACATGCGCTCAAGCAGCTCGGTCAGTACCGGCAGATCGACCGCAGTATCGAACGCCGAACCGGGCCGCATGCCGCCAGCGATCCGCGAGCGTTTGAGTTCGCGCTCCACCAGTGTCTGCACCCGCCACACCTGCTCACGGCAGCGTTGGCGATGATCTTCGCTGCACGGATGATCCAGCCGCTCGAGTTGCTGCAACACTAGGTTGAGTGGAGTCTTGAGCGCATGGGCAAGGTTGCCGGCAGCGTTACGGGAGCGCTCCAAGCGCTGGCCATAGACGGCGAGTAAGGCGTTGAACTTACGCACCAGCGGCATGATCTCGAGCGGGACATCTTCGCCGATGGCTGCAACCGTGCCGCGCTCCAGCGCATCAATGTCCCGATAGATAGGCCGAAGCTGCCGTAGCGCCCCTCGCACGATCAGCCGTTGCACCAAGAGCATGAGCACAAGTCCGCCAATGGCGAGCACCGCGAATAGGCGTTCGAACCCCTGTAGCTCGACCATCAATGGATTCAGATCCTCGGCAACGGCAATGGTGAGGGTGGCGTCGCCGATCCGATAGCCAGCGCCGCGCACCAGCAGGCGCTGGCCAAGCGGGCCGCTCGTCTCCCAATCGACGACACGGCCGGCCGGCAATGGCTCGGCGGCGAGTCGTTGATCCCACAGCGATCGCGACAGGCGACGCGGACCATCGGCGCCGACGACCTCGTAGTAATGACCGGAGAATGGCTGCTGATAGATCGGCCCGAGGCCATGCGGATGCGGTTCTGGCGGAGGCTGTGACAGCGACTCAGGCGCCAACCCGGTCTGCGCCAAAGATCCGAGCAGTGCCTCGGCATCATGCTGCAGCCGGGATAGCACATAGGCCTCGGTACTGCGGTGTAGTGCAGCGTGACCGAGCCACCAAGAGGCGCTGATCACCAGCGCTAGGCTGAAGCCAAGACCAAGATGCAGGCGCGCTTCGAGCGATCTCATCGCCGGCGCTCGTCGTTGACGATGGGATCAGGGCCGCAAGGGAAACACATAACCCTGCCCACGCTGGGTGCGCAGATGCTCGCGGCCCAGCTTCTCGCGCAGACGCCGCACATAGACCTCGATCAGGTTGCTGCCGTGCTCGGCATGCTGATCATAGACGTGGGCGATCAAGCGCTCCTTGGACAGCACCTTGTCCGGATTGAGCATGAAGTAGCGCAGGAGCCGGAACTCAGTGCCCGTCAGCTCGATTTCCCGGCCATCGGCTAGCCTGACGCGCTGATGCTCATCGTCAAGGCGCAGACCGGCCGCGCAGAGGTCAGCACTGGCCAGCCCAACGGCACGACGGATCAGCGCCTGCAGGCGGGCGATCAGCTCCTGCACATGGAAGGGTTTGCCGAGATAATCATCGGCACCGGCCTTGAGCCCATCAACCCGTTCATGCCAGGCATCGCGTGCGGTGAGTACCAGCACCGGGGTGCGCAGCCCAGCGGCACGCCAGTCGCGCAGCAACTCAAGCCCAGGCTTGCCCGGTAGCCCCAGGTCGAGGACCACCGCGTCATAGGGCTGGTCACTGCCGAGGAAGGCGCCATCGATGCCATCGAGCGCCCAATCCACCGCGTAGCCGCTGGCCATCAGATCGGCCCGAAGGCCGCTGCCGAGTGCGTGATCATCCTCGATCAACAAGAGGCGCATCGACCCTCAATCCTCATCAGCATCGAGATGGATCAACTGACCGGTCTTGGCATCGAACGCGATCGACCAGACAGCACCCTCGCGATCGAGCATCTCGATCTCGTAGACATAGCGGGATGGGTCATCCTCAGCATGCAGCTCGACCTCGACCGGGATACCGGCCCGCAGTTCCTGCGCGCGAGTGAGCAGTTGTTCGAGGGATAGGATACGGCCCTGGTCAAGCAGGCGCCGGGCGAGTTCGGCATCATCATCGTCTGCATTTGCCGTCCCCAGCGTGAGCATGGAAACGGCGAGCGCCATTGCTTGACGATTCCGATACCAGCTGGCGGTCTTGGCACGCCGTGCCGCCAAGTGCGACGTGGGAGGCGTTCGCGCCCTCTGCATCAGCGCTTCGATTCGCCGCGCTGTCGGGACAGCGCTAATCGTCAAATTGATCCGCGATCGACAGGTACTCACGACCAGACTCGAGCACCACGTCTTGGTCACCCCTCTCGGAGGCGAGATGCACATCTTCCAAGGTTGTTGCCAGGGTGCCAAGCGCATCCTGCATCTTGGAAATGGCATTCTCGAGGGAATAGGTCAGTTTGTGGATGTGCGCGAGGTCAGCACTTTCTATGCTGTCGCCCTCGAGATATTTTTCCAGTTTCTCGTTTCCTTCCTCGAACTGATGGAAGGCCTCTTCGAGGGAATCGACTTCCTTGCCCTCGAAGTGGGGACGGCCGTCGGGCGACAGCTCTTCCGCTGCAAGGCCCCCAGTCACAGTCAGAAACAGCGCTAGAGTGATTAGGATGGTTTTCATCAGGTTAGCCTCGAAGTTTTGAACAGTTTAAATCTGTGCATCGAACATGAGGACGCGCAGCCGGAACCCAATCCTTGAACGTCGATAGCAAGGGTACCGCCAGCAAGCAGACCCACGTCTTGTCGCGCAACGTTGCTTGGATCATGAAGGTCTACGGCAGTACCGGGCCTTGCAACTGCCATGGCTGCCGCTTCATAACGCGCCTGCTTGTTCCGCGTCAGGCAAGCAGCGAAATAGAGCGTAGTAAACTGCAGCTACGATGATAAAGACAGTCCCCGAAGCACGGGGGCGAGGAGTCAAAGGTGCGGCTGCACATCCCGTTGGACACGTTATGCTCATTGATCGATCTGGCACGGGAGTTCCAAGCCAAAGAATCGGTCGTCTTCCCGGAGGTTTCGTCGAGCCCAAGCGATGATTGGGCGCTACAGATCCTGGCCGACCACAGCGATGATTACAATGTCGCGGAGTTCAGCAACATTGTCACCGAGATGTCAGAGCGCCAGCGCTCCGAACTCGTTGCGTTGATGTGGGTGGGACGCGGAGATTACAGCATCGAGGAATGGGAACAGGCCGTCGACGATGCACTCGGCGACTTCAGCATTCGGGCGGCGGCCTATGTGTTAGGCCACCCAATGGTCTCCGATCATCTCGAAGAAGGGATGATCGCCTTCGATTTGTCCTGCGAGGACGAGGACTAGACGAGAGCTAAAATGGTGCAGCTGACAACCGACTGCGATCAGCAGCGCTAGACATCAAGCCTCAGTGATTGATGCAAACCGCCAGAAGGCTCCAGCATGGAGCCGAACTGGCGAGCACTCGATCAGGACTTAGGCGTCCGGCACCTCGTCTTCGGCCACTGCCTTCATGCTGAGGCGGATACGACCCTGCTTGTCGACCTCCAGCACCTTGACGCTGATGACATCACCTTCGCTCAGCTTGTCGCTGACGCGCTCGACGCGCTCATCGCTGATCTGGCTGATGTGGACCAGACCATCACGGCCGGGCAGGATGGTGACGAAGGCGCCAAAGTCCATCAGCCGCGCCACCTTACCCTCGTAGATCTTGCCGACCTCAACATCAGCGGTGATCAGGCGGATACGCTTCTTCGCCTCCTCGCCAGCGCTCTTTTGCACCGAAAAGATCTTCACTACACCATCGTCGTTGATATCGATGGTCGCCCCGGTCTCTTCTGTGAGTGCGCGGATCGTTGCTCCACCCTTGCCGATGACGTCACGGATCTTCTCCGGATGGATCTTGAACTCGATGATGCGCGGCGCGTGCTCGGACATCTCTGAGCGATGGGTCTCGATGACCTTGTTCATCTCCCCGAGGATGTGCAACCGACCGTCCTTCGCCTGCGCCAGCGCCTGCTCCATGATCTCGCGGGTGATGCCGTCGATCTTGATATCCATCTGTAGGGCGTTGATGCCCTCGACCGGACCAGCGACCTTAAAGTCCATATCACCAAGATGATCCTCGTCACCCATGATGTCGGTCAGCACCGCGAACTGATCGCCCTCCTTGATCAGACCCATCGCCACACCGGCCACCGGCGACTTGATCGGCACACCGGCGTCCATCAGCGACAGACTGGTGCCGCAGACGCTGGCCATCGAACTCGAGCCGTTCGACTCAGTGATCTCCGAGACCACCCGGATCGAGTATGGAAACTCGGTCAGGCTCGGCATCGAGGCCAGCACACCACGCTTGGCCAACCGACCGTGGCCGATCTCGCGCCGCTTCGGGGTGCCGACGCGGCCGGTCTCGCCGACGCAGAAGGGCGGGAAGTTGTAGTGCAACATGAAGGCTTCGCGGCGCTCGCCCTCGAGCGCGTCGATGATCTGGCTGTCGCGCTCGGTGCCGAGCGTGGTGACGACCAGGGCCTGAGTCTCGCCGCGGGTGAACAGCGCCGAGCCGTGGGTGCGCGGTAGTACGCCGGTGCGGATATGGATTGGCCGCACAGTGGCGGTATCACGGCCATCAATGCGAGCGTCGCCCTGGAGGATGCGCCCGCGCACGATCTCCTTCTCGAGCTTCTCGACCGCGCCATAGATCTGCGGCTGCGGCCAGGGCGAGTCCTCACCGGCAAACTGCTCGAAGACTGCCTTGCGGATCTCGGTCAGCGCCCCCTGGCGCTCCATCTTGTCCTTAATGCGATATGCATCACCGATCTTGTTGGCACAGGCCTCGGCCACGGCAGCCTTGAGGTCCGTATTGGTCTGCGACGGCTCCCAGTCGAGCGGCGGCTTATTGACCTCCGCAGCCATCTCCTTGATGGTCTGGATCACGACCTGCATCTGCTCGTGGCCAAACAGCACGGCGCCGAGCATGATCTCTTCCGACAGACTGCGGGCCTCCGACTCGACCATCAGCACAGCGCTCTCGGTGCCGGCGACGATCAGGTCGAGGTCGCTATCCGGATTCAGGCCAACGACGGCCGGATTGAGGATGTACTCGCCGTTCTTGTAACCGACGCGGGCGGCGCCGATCGGGCCATTGAACGGCAGGCCGGCGATCGACAGTGCCGCCGAGGCGCCGATCAGGGCCGGCACCTCCGGATTGACCGCCGGGTTCAGCGATTTCACCGTCGCGATCACCTGCACCTCGCGGCCGAAGCCCTTCGCGAACAACGGCCGCACAGGCCGATCGATCAGCCGAGAAGTCAGGATCTCGGCTTCGCTCGGACGACCCTCACGACGGAAAAAGCCGCCGGGGATACGCCCGGCGGCGTAGGTCTTCTCTTGATAGTCGATGGTCAGCGGCAGGAAATCCTTCATCTCTGTCGCTCGCTTGTCGACCGCGACGGTGACGAGCACCACGGTATCGTCGACGTTGACCAAGACCGCACCATCGGCCTGGCGTGCGATCTCGCCGGTCTCGAGCGTTACCGTCTGATCGCCGTATTGAAAAGTCTTGCGGATTGGGGTCACTAGGACGGTCCTCTGGGTGGTCCCCAAACGGGGATCAGGGTGCGAGCGAGTTTAGCGGCGCAGGCCGAGCTTCTGAATCAGCGCCCGGTAGCGATCCAGATCCTTGCGTTTGAGATAGTCAAGCAGCTTGCGACGCGAGCTGACCATGCGCACCAGGCCGCGGCGCGAATGATGATCATGCTTGTGTTCAGTGAAGTGCCCGGTCAGCTGCTTGATGCGCGCCGTCAGCAGGGCAACCTGGACTTCGGGGGAGCCGGTATCGTTGTTACCGCGACCGTGCTCTTCGACGATCTGGCGTTTCTCTTCTGCGGTCATTGTCATTGCGGGTCTCCTAAAGAATGGCGACGCCAAGCTCGGCGTCGGTCAAGATCACCTTGGCCCCCAACAATGACTTCAGGGACAAGGCGTTAAATCGATACTGGGCGCGGTTGTTGGCGCCTGAGCGGTGCCTGATCACGTCGAGCGTGATTTTACGGACTCCGTCATCAGTTTGAAACCAACGCCCACGAATGGCCTGGCTTAGATCAGCATCAGGGGCAAAAATAGCCAGCGCCGAAGCTCGATGCGCGCCAGAGGTCAGGCACACATCGAGCCTCGAGCATCAGGCTTGTGTTCTGGCTTCACCCCTCAGGCTTCAGACCAAGCGCTTCGGCTGCACCCGACCGTCGTCGAGGATTTCGCCGACGCCGAGAAATCGATCACTGACATCATAGAGCCGGACCAACCCCTCTGTTGGCGCCTGCGGCACTAACACCGGCTGGCCCTGGCTCAGATAGAAGGCGCTGTTGGCAGACAGGCGCACGGCGGGGCAATGTCCAAGCGTCGACTCCAACGGCAACAGCAGCGCATCCAGCGATTCCGGCCCTTGCTCCTCGGCTTGGGCCTCGAGCCTGGCAAGGGTGACGAAATCAGTCTCACCCTCGACGTATGGCCCGACGCCCGTGCGGCGCAGCGCGGCCACATGGCCGCCGCAGCCCAGTCGCTTGCCGATATCCTCGGCCAAGGTGCGCACATAGGTGCCTTTGGTGCAGTGAACGTCCAACTCAATGTCCGGCAAGGCCATGTGCAGCAGGTCGAGCCGGTGGATGCTGATCTTGCGCGGCTTGCGCTCTACCTCTTTACCCTCCCTGGCGAGCTTGTAGAGGCGCTGACCTTCGTGTTTGAGCGCCGAATACATCGGTGGCAGTTGTTCGATCTCGCCAACAAACTCGCTCAGCACCTCAAGCACTCGAGTCTCGGTGACCCCTTCTACCGGCGCCGTTGCAATGACCTCACCCTCGGCATCAGCGGTTTCGGTGGTCTCACCGAGACGGACCCGCACGCGATAACGCTTATCGGCGTCGAGCAGAAAGGCCGAGAACTTGGTGGTGTATCCCAGACAAAGCGGCAGCAGTCCAGTCGCGAGCGGGTCCAGACTGCCGGTATGCCCGGCCTTCTGCGCGTCGAACAAACGCTTAACGCGCTGCAGGGCGTGGTTGGATGAGATACCGGAGGGCTTATCCAATAAAAGGATGCCGTTGACCTCGCGGCCCCGTCTACGTCGTCTACCCATGATGTTCCAAGTAAGGGGCGGGGGCTCAGCGTCCAGCGTCCGAGGCATCTTCAGCCTCGTCCGTGCGCTGACGATCATCGCCGTTGATCTGAGAATCGACCTGCGCCTGCTCGCCATCCTGGCCGACTGCCTCATCGATCAGGGCAGACAGCCGCTCGCCGCGGATGACCGATTCATCGTGGACAAACTGCAGCTGCGGCACCGTGCGCAAGCGCGCCGTGCGCGAGAGTTCGTAACGCAAGAAGCCCGACAAGCTGCCGTTCAAGAGTCGTTGCTGCTCTTCGGCACCGTCATCGGCCGGGAAACAGGTGAAATAGACCTTTGCGTGCGCCAGGTCGCGACTGACTCTCACCTCATGCAGAGTGATATCGCCGAGGCGCGGGTCCTTCGCACGTCGCAGCAACTGGGTCAGCTCGCGCAGCAGGGCGGCGCCGATGCGCTCGCCCCGATCAAAGCCGCGCTGGGGGGCACGACTCATCGGGTCAGGCTCTTCATAGCTCGCGCGCCCGCTCCTTGCGTTCGAAGACCTCGATCTGGTCGCCCGGCTGCACATCGTTGTAGTTCTTTACACCGATGCCGCATTCGGTCCCGTTCTTGACCTCGCTGACGTCTTCTTTGAAGCGGCGCAAAGATTCGAGCGCGCCTTCGTAGATGACGACGTTGTCGCGCAACACGCGGATCGGGCTGTTACGGCGGATCGCGCCCTCGATCACCATACAACCGGCGATGGCACCGAACTTGGACGAGCGAAACACATCGCGCACCTGCGCCAAGCCGATGATCTCCTCGGTCACGATCGGACTCAACAGACCGGAGATGGCCTTCTTGACATCGTCGATCAGCTCATAGATCACCGAGTAATAACGCAGATCGAGCCCTTGTTCATCGATCACTCGGCGCGCCGCGGCATCGGCACGGACGTTGAAGCCGAGCATGATAGCGCGCGAGGTCACCGCCAGGTTGGCATCAGACTCGGTGATGCCACCAACGCCGGATGCGACCACAGCCACCTTGACCTCGTCGTTGCTGAGCTTGACCAGCGCCTCCTTGATAGCCTCGACGCTGCCCTGCACATCGGCCTTGAGGATGATGTTGACACTCTTGAGGTCGCCCTCCTTGAGCTGCGAGAACAGCTGATCCAGGTTAGCGCCGCGCTGCTCGTCCATGCGAGTCTGCCGATCACGCTCACGGCGAAACTCGGCCACCTCGCGGGCACGCTTCTCGTCGGTGACGGCGATCACGTCATCGCCCGCATTGGGCGAGCCGGATAGACCGAGCACCTGCACCGGAATCGACGGGCCTGCACGCTTTACCGAGCGTCCAAGCTCATCGAACATCGCCCGGACGCGGCCGTACTCAGAGCCGCTGACGATCATGTCGCCGGTGCGCAGCGTCCCGGACTGAACCAGCACGGTGGCAACCGTGCCACGCCCCTTCTCGAGACTCGACTCGACGATGGTGCCGTGGGCAGGGCCTTCGACCGGCGCCTTGAGTTCGAGCACCTCGGACTGAAGCAAGACCGCATCGAGCAGATCGTCGATACCATCGCCGGTCTTGGCCGACACCTTGACCAACATGGTGTCGCCGCCCCACTCCTCAGGTACCAGCTCGTGCTGAGTTAGCTCCTGCATCACCCGGTCCGGATTCGCGTCGGGCTTGTCCATCTTGTTCACCGCGACCACCACCGGAACGCCGGCCGCCTTCGAGTGTTGAATGGCCTCGATGGTCTGCGGCATGACGCCATCGTCGGAAGCCACGACCAGGATCACGACATCAGTGGCCTTGGCCCCACGTGCCCGCATGGCCGAGAAGGCAGCATGGCCCGGGGTGTCCAAGAAGGAGATCGTGCCCTTATCGGTCTCGACATGATAGGCGCCGATGTGCTGGGTAATACCGCCAGCCTCACCGGCAGCAACCTTAGCGCGACGGATGTAGTCGAGCAGTGAGGTCTTGCCATGGTCGACATGGCCCATGATCGTCACGACCGGCGGACGCGGCTGGGTCTCGGCCTGGCCGACCTCCTCTTCGAGCAATGCCATCAGCGCATCCTCGGCATCCTCTTGCTTCGCCTCCACCGCCTTGTGGCCCATCTCTTCGACGACCAACATCGCGGTATCGCGATCAAGCGTCTGGTTGATGGTGACCATCATGCCTTGCTTGAACAGCTCCTTGATGACCTGCCCGGCCTTGACCGACATGCGCGACGCCAGATCCCCAACCGAAATGGTCTCCGGGACTTCGACCTCGCGAATGACCGGTGCGGTCGGGCGCTGGAATCCGTGCTTGTCCTGCAGCTGCGGCTTGCCGGGCCTCTTGCGACGACGCACCGATGGCCGTGTGATGACAGTTTCATCCGAGGTCTCTTCCTCAAGCGCTGCGACGGTCTCGCGCGCTTTCGACCGACCAGGCTCTTTTCGCGCAGCCTTGCGCTCTTTCTCGACACGCTCGCGCTCCAGGCGCTCCTTTTCCGAGCGCTCAGCGTGCTTCTTTGCGGCTCGGCGACGGTCGTCGCGTTGCTGTTCGGTCTCACCCTCGCGCTCAACCACGCCCGCATCCGGTGCCGGCATCGGCTCGTCAGACTCGGTCGGCTGATAGCTCTCGACGGCAGTCTCTTCCTCTGCCTGGTCTTGTTGTTCCAGTTCCTGTTTCGCCTGTTGCTGTCTCGCTTGCTCTTGGGACAGGCGACGCCGCTCTGCCTCGGCCTTAGCGCGAGCCTCTTCTTCGGCCTTACGCCGCGCCTCTTCGCGCTGGCGGACTTCCAGTTCCTCCTGCTCAGCAAGGCGGCGCGCGTCCTCTTCCGCCCGCCGTGCCTCAAGCTCAGCGCGGCGGCGCTGATCATCGACTGGAGCGCGCGCACCCCTCGAATCCTGCGCGGCCGACTCGGGGCGAGGTTCCGTGCGAACCGTCGCAGCGGGCACTACTGGCTCTGTGCTGCGCTTGCCGAAACTGCGCTTACGGCGCACCTCGACATTGACCGATTTTCCGGTCCGTGCAGCTGCAGCCCCGCGCGGTGTCGGGGCGCCCCGCGTTGGCGCTGGCCGCGATGGACGTTGGGCACGGCTGTCCGGGCCTGCCGGGCGTCGCCGCACACTGGTCGCCTCGTTAGCTGGCGCCTCGGCCAGCTCCTCTTTCTTGCCATGGCTGCGCCGCAGATGCTGCAGCAGCTGGATCTTCTCACTCTCCGTGATGGTCGCGTCCTCGGCCTGGGCCGAGATGCCCGCCTCTTGGAGCTGCGTAATCAGCCGCTCCACTGGGATCCCGACCGTCGTCGCGAGTTGCTTGACCGTGACTTCAGTACTCATTCGCACCTCCGATGACTAGTCGTTCTCCGAGCCGGCGAACATGGGCTCGCGGGCCGCCATGATGAGGCTGGCCGCGTGCTCAGGGTCCATGCCGTCGATCTCCAACAGCTCGTCTACTGACTGATCCGCCAAATCAGCCACCTTGATGATGCCGCGTCGAGCCAACCGATAGGCCAAGGCCTCTTCCATCATCGGCATGGCGAGCAGGTCGTCGTCCGGAACCGCGTCCGGATCTTCTTCCCCAGCACCCCTTGGGGTTGGCACCGCATCCAAAGCGCGCTGCCGCAAAAGCGCTACTAGCTCCTCGTCAAAATCGGCGATCGCTAGCAGCTCCGACTCGGGCACATAGGCAATCTCTTCAACCGTCGTGAAGCCTTCTTCGGCAAGCACCGCAGCGACGTTCTCGTCAACCCGCAGATCGGCCATGAAGCGCTCGATCAAGCGGCGACCCTCTTCTTCACTCTTGGCAGCAGCCGCTTCCTCGCTCATCACGTTCAGTTCCCAGCCGGTGAGCTGACTGGCAAGGCGCACGTTCTGACCACCTTTGCCAATCGCCTGCGAGAGGTTCTCTTCCTTGACCGCAACGTCCATGCTGCGCGCGTCCTCATCGATGACGATCGAGACGACGTCAGCGGGCAGCATGGCATTGATCACGAACTGGGCTGGGTTTTCGTCCCATGGGATGATGTCGACGCGCTCGCCAAAGAGCTCGTTGGAGACCGCCTGGACGCGCGAGCCGCGCATCCCCACGCAGGCGCCGACTGGATCGATGCGGGGGTCTCTGGTGCGCACCGCAATCTTGGCGCGCGTGCCCGGATCGCGCGCGGCACCGACGATATCGATCGTACCCTCGCCGACCTCCGGCACCTCGAGCTTGAACAGCTCGATCAGTAGCTTCGGCGAGGTCCGACTGACGAACAGCTGTGGCCCCTTGAGCTCGGCGGCCACGTCGTAGAGCAGTCCGCGCAGCCGATCACCGGGCCGCGCAGTCTCCTTCGGAATGACCTGATCGCGAGGCACCAAGGCCTCAGCGTTGTTGCCCAGATCGATAACAATGGTTCCACGCTCGGCCTTCTTGACGATGCCGGTCACCAGCTCGCCTTCACGACTCTTGAACATCTCGACGATCTTCGCGCGCTCGGCCTCGCGCACCTTCTGCACAATGACCTGCTTCGCGGTCTGCGCGGCGATGCGGCCGAACAAGACCGACTCGATCTGTTCCTCAATAAAGCCACCGAGTTCGAGCGACGGGTCCAGCTCTTTGGCCGCCGAGATCGTAATCTGACGCTCTGGTGCCTCAAGCGGCTCGCCATCTTGATCCTCGGTCACTTCCCAGCGACGGAAGGTCTCGTAATCGCCCGTGCCGCGGTCGATCGAGACCCGCACGTCGACATCACCACCATGTTTCTTACGCGTCGCCGAGGCGAGCGCGGCCTCGATCGCCTCGAAGATGATCTCCTTAGAGACATCCTTCTCATTCGAGACGGCATCGACGACCATCAATATCTCTTTGTTCATCGGTCCCTACCCTGATGTCGGTCGCTCTCGGCCCCGTCCGGCATCCGGTTCGTCAGCGAGCGGACTGTGAAAAGTTAAATTCGGGCACAACACGGGCGCTCTCGATCTGATCGACCGGCAGTTGGACCCGATGCGGCTCCCCGCCCTCGTCGAGGCTCAGCTCCAGGCTCTGGCCGTCGTCGCTTACGCCGAGCATGTCGCCTTCGAAATTACGGCGCCCGTCGAGCTTTTGCTCAAGTCGCACGCGAATGCGACTGCCACGATGGCGTTGAAGCTGCTCGATCGTGAACAGCGGTCGATCTAGGCCCGGCGACGAGACCTCAAGCTCGTAATGCCCGCTGATCGGGTCTTCGACATCGAGGACACTACTGAGCTGCCGGCTCACTGCCTCGCAGTCTTCGACCGTAATGCCGTTGGCGTGATCGATGTAGACCCGTAACACCGCCTGCCCGCTCCCGGCCGCAGCATGCTCGATACCCAGGGCCTCATAGCCCATCGGCTCGACCACCGAGGTCACCAGCGTTGTCAGTCGGTCATTCGCCCGTCGCATCAAAAACTCAGCACCACTGATATTGATATGATCTCATCCGTCCCGCCCCCCCGAGCCGTCACGCACCAGACCTTCGTGCGGGCTTGACCAGGGAACAGGCCGGGCAATGTGCCAAAACCAAAAAAAGGGCCTTAGGGCCCCCATTGTTCGGAGCAGCACCCCGCAAGCCTCTGCCGGAAGCAGCCTCGCCTGGGTCTGCAGCGGATCGCGGATGAAAAAAAACCCCGATACCGGGGCCATCTCGCCTGGGGCTATGAGCAGGATGTGACCAGCTCTACCCTTGTATCTCAGCCTACGGATGATAGCCGGATCGTGAGCGAAACGCAAAACCAGAACGCGCGAGCTACCTCGAACGCGACCACTGGCCGCAGTCCAGCCAGCGCGGAACTCAAAAAGCTTACAGACCGCGCTCGCTCGCAGACGGGAACCCTGCTCGGCCCGATCGCGAACGCACGCATCGAGATCCGCTTCGATCTTCGCGGCAAGACCGCCGGCCAAGTTCGCATCCGCGCCCGCGGACACTACCTGATCCGCTACAATCTAGAGCTGCTCAAACGCGGCGGGGCAGACTTCCTCAAGCGCACCGTCCCGCACGAGGTTGCCCATGTGCTCGCCTACCACCAGCATGGCCCGAACATCCGTCCGCACGGCCGTGAATGGCAGCGGATCATGCGCCAGCTCGGCGCCGAGCCAACCCGCTGCCACGATTACGATGTCACTGGACTCGGCACGCGCCAGCTGCGCTATTTCGCGTATCACTGCGGCTGCATGGACCACCGGCTCTCAAGCATCCGCCACAACAAGGTCGCCAAGGGCCAGCGCTACCTGTGTCGGCGCTGCGGGGAACCGCTACAGCCTGGCGCCCGGGGCGCGGCGCCCTAGGTGAGGCTGCCGAGCGCACAAGCGCCCAGCTTTGCGACCGGCCACGCAAGGATGGACGCTTAGGCGGCAGCCGCCGGCGTCGGCTGCTCGACGATCGCCTTCACCCAGCGCTCCATGGCCTCGTTCGCGGGTGGCATCGGCGCTTCGAGGAAGGTCACTGTGAAACGATCGCCCTGATCAACAACCCCAATCGAGCGCGGCCGCACCGCCATCACGTGCGGGTCGGGGAGCTTTGTCCCGAAACAGAACAGAATGTGTTTGGCGGACTCGATGCCGTCGGCGACCTGCCCAGCCGGCAATGACTGCGTATGCTCTAGGTGATCGAACTCGCCGATATAGCGCGCGATCTCGTGTGCATCGATACAGGCTTTGAGATAAGCGATGATCGACTGAGCGTCGGTAAACCGGGTCTCGCCTTTGCTCACCTCAAGCGTGTAGATCGGGTACTTCTCTTGCAGCAGGGTTTGTTTCATCAATCGTCTCCAGTGGGTAAAGGAATTGCAGTAGCGGCGTTAGCCTCGTCAAAACGTCTTGGTCTGACAGGCTCAGGCCAGGCAGCCCTGGCTGCGCGGAGCACGGGGCTCGTAACCAGCAGCCGCCAGGGATAAAGGTCAAACGCCAGAAGGTCTCCGTTAATGGCCTGGCACACAGATGCCGTGTCGGATAACGGCGTACAGCGTTCTCAGCAGCAAAAAGGTGACGACTAGGGTCAATATCGAGAGCAGGCCAGCGCCGATCCAACGATAGACATCGCCCTGACCTTGCTCGAACATCAACATGCTCGCGATACTGATCGCAGCAAGCGGGAAGGTGTATGCCCACCAAGAGAGGAAGAACTTCAGCCGAGCGAAATAGCGTGCCTGCACGAACAGCAGCAGCGTCAGGAACAGGGCACTGAAGTACAACACCATCGCCAAGGGATCGAGTTGACCCACCAATCGCACGTAGGCGATGAAGCCTACTGCCGGCGGCGCGATCAGGATGAATAGAGTTGGCATAAAACGTTCCGGAATGGGGGCATGGAACAGCAACCGATAAAAGATGATTGTCATCAGCAGCCCCCAGAACAGCATGCCGATGCTGAAGAAGAACCAGGAGACATCGATGAACCCCAACGGCACACCAGCCACCGGCACCAGCACATTACCCACCGCTGGGATGAACCAGGCCGGATTCATGTGGTGGACCTCGAAGTGCTCGTGGTGAATCCAAACACTGACCACATAGAGCGTGAACAGCAGGTGCAGGCTGGCACCGGTCATCCAGAGCGGCCTGCTGATCGACTCATCAAGGGACAGGAACGCAATCGAGAGCAGCAACAGACTGATCGAGACTGCGGCAAAGAAGTTAAGCTTGATCGGGTGGCGGAGCTCTTCGAGTACCATCTTCGGATAGACCACGAGCTTAGCCAGATAGAACAGGAGTAGGAGCGAGAAGATGGCAGCCGTCGCGCTCGCCATCCAAAAACCGATGCTGAAGGTCGGATCGAACCCGACGCCACTCAGCTCAAGCGCGAACACATGCAGCGCCTTTTCCCAGGCAATGGTCAGCCCTGAGAGGCCCATCACCACCGCGAAGAACGAGATGGGGAAATGGGGAAGTCGACGCGAGTCGATTGCAGTCTGTGACATAACAGAAGGCCGCACCGCGGGATAGAACAAAACTGACGAGAATTCTAAGGATTGCTCGCACGACGGCATTGAAGAACCGCAACAACCGCCAGCCAAAGTGGTTCCGGCGGGCCGCCGCGCGTCGATCGCGGTAACGCACTAAGCCGTCACCGGGTAGCGCCATCAGCTGCGAGTCGTGATGCGTGCCGCCTGATGCGTGATGCGTGATACGCGACCCAAGCAGCAGATGACGCTCCGTGGACGATCTGGCAGAGTAACGCAGGATCAACAACAGTGGCTCATGCCGCCAACCTCTTTTGCCGGAACCAAAGCTGATGACCTGGAAGACCGCTCACCGCTCCTTCTACTACCAGGGCGCCCCTGAACCTGCTGATCCGGTGCTCAACCGCAGCGACACCGCGCTGCTCTGCATCGACGTCCAGAACTACGGCATGGTGCTGCACGACGACCCCGCCGAGCGGGCACGCTGGGCGCCGTTCCACGAACGCATGCGCGGCAAGGTCATCCCGCGACTGCAAGCCCTGCAGCAGCAGTTTCGGGATAACGGCCTGGACGTGATCCACGCCCGCATCGCCTGCCAGCTCGAGGACGGGCGCGATCGCTCGCTGAGTCAGAAGATGCCAGGCTGGAACAACCTGCTAATGCCCAAGGACAGCGAGGCCTCGCAGATCATCCCCGAGCTAGCGCCAGCGCCTGGCGAGATCGTCGTCACCAAGACCACCGACAGTGCAATCACCGGCACCAACCTGCGCCTGATCCTCAGCAACATGGGCATCCGCAACCTAATCGTGACCGGCATCTACACCGATCAGTGCGTCTCCTCGACAGTGCGCAGCCTCGCCGACGAGAGCTTTCAGGTGATCTTGGTCGAGGACTGCTGCGCAGCCGGTACCGACGAACTGCACGAGCAAGAGCTAGCGATCATCA
>CAZEZH010000070.1:0-16606 GCA_964516305.1 uncultured Halochromatium sp.
GCATGGATCTGTGTCTGCGCTATGGCACCGTCACCTTAGGCATCGAGCTGAAGGTCTGGCGCGATGGCCGGCCTGATCCGCTGGCCCGAGGGCTGGAACAGCTCGATGGCTATCTGGCCGGATTAGGGCTCGACAGCGGTTGGCTGGTGCTCTTCGATCGCCGCAGTGGACAGCCGCCGATCGCGGAGCGCACCAGTGTCGCCGAGGCGCTCAGTCCGGGTGGGCGGTGCATTCAAGTGATTCGGGCCTGAGCGCGGGGCTAGCGCGAGGCTGGCTTACCAGGTCTTTGGCTGGAAGCGGCTGTCATTGCGGATCTCGATGGCGTTGCCGGATTGGGCGAGCACGAACAGGCCCTTGCGGTAGGCAAAACGCCCCACCTGCTCCGGGACCACCATGCCGGCGACGGCCCCTAAGAGCTGATAGGTCTGGTATTGCGGAAAGCAGTGTTTAAAGGCCGCGAGACGCTCCAGGTGGTCGTTGACGTCGTCCACGCTGAGGTGGGATTTGCACTCCACGGCCACGGCGACCTGAGCGTTGAGCGCGAGCAGGTCGATCTCAGCGAGGAGCTGACCGTTGTCGTCATAAGCGCTCAGATTGGGTGCTACCTGATGCACCGGCAGACCGCGCTCACGCAGCAGACCCACCACCGCCGGACGGACCATCTCCTGCACGAATTCGCCAAGCCGATTCCCCTGACGGCCAATCAGCTCACTGAGCGCTCGGATCTTGTGGTCGGTCTGCTCAAAGCGTTGCGTCAACCGTGCATCAGCCTCCTGAATCAGACGGTCAGTCTCCTCGAAACGCTGGGTTAAACGGGCGTCTGACTCCTGAATCTTTCGGTCGGTTTCTTGGAATAGCGCCCAGATGTCTTCTGCTGAGGTGGCCATGGCCGTGCGTCCTTTGAGGCAAAGATCGCGAACAACATACCCCATTGACGAGGCGCAAGGCTATCGTCGAGAACCGTCGCGATTGGCGGATGTTTCGGCGTGCACAAAGCCACTTCCCGGACGACTAGGCAATTGGAGACGGCCTGCCTTAATCGCGGGTGCTGGGCCCAAATCCGCTGCAAGCCAATCGGCGGTCGCGAGCCCGTGCGCGAGCCTCGACCCCATCGCCGCCGCTAGCTGGGCGCTGCTCCAGAGCCCAGCGGCGGATTCGATCAGACTGGTGATCACAACCTCTAGGCCTGCGGCCTGAGCATGCCACGCCAGCGACAAGGTTGGCCGGAGGCCGCCAATGACGCCCGGTTTCAGCACTAAGCGGCGCAGCGGCAGTTGCTCCGGATCGAGCGGCCAGCCGCGCGCTGGCAAGGACTCGTCGAGCCCCAACGCAAAGGGGGCCTGCGCCTGCAGGGTGCGAAGCTGGGTGTCAGTGGCCTCGGCACAGGGCTCCTCGAGGCACTCGATCCGGCTCGCAATCGGTCTTAGCGCGTCTAACAGCTTGGCTGCCGTTGCCAACGGCCAGGCGCGGTTCGCATCCAGACGCAAACGCACATCAGCGGGTAGCCGCGCGCAGAGGTTCTGGATTGCTTCGAGCTCGCGGTCGATCGGTGCCACCCCAACCTTGACCTTCAGTACCCGAAAGCCGGCGGCCAACGCCTGGTCGATCTGCTCAGGCTGCAGATCGGCAATGGCGCCAAGCGCGGCGTTGAGCTCGATTTCTAACGCCGGCTTCAGCGCTTGTTCTAGATCTCGGTCCGACTTCAGCTCAGGTGCTCGTGCCGACGCTGGCTTCGGTTCTAAATCGCGTTCTGCATTCTGATCTAAGACCGGTTTTTGGTCGCGCGCTATCTCCACAGGCTGCAAACTCATGAGATAGGCAGACAGCGTCAGACCACAGAGGCGCGCGGACAGATCGAGCAAGGCCGTTTCGAGTGCCGCATCGGCGGCTGGCGTTGACGACGGGACCTGCCGCTCGAGCACGGCAAGCTGCGTCTCCAAGGTGGACTGGTTGTGATCTCGCAGCCAAGTCGACAAGCGTTCTGCAGCGGCTGTCGAGGTTTCGGTTCCAGCCTCGGGCAAGGGTGCGCAATCGCCGTAGCCACAATCGTCTTGCCAATGCGCCTGCACCAGCCATCCCTCACGATCATGGCGAACCCCATGCGCGCTGCGCCAAGGCCGACGCAAGGGCAGTCGGTAAGGCGTCAGCGTCAATCGCGGCGTCATTAGGATGAACCTATCAACCGCAGATGACGCAGATGTGCGCAGATTAAAATAATATAAAACAAGGTTCTAGCAGGTTTAGCAAGGCTGCCCCAGTCACTCGGTCACAGCGTCATCGGGCGACAGCCTGGCAGCCTAGCCGTGCCCCTGACTGGACTTTCCGAGGCTCAGACTCACCAGGCCTCAAGCAACAATCCCAGTCCCATCAGCAGCGTCAAGGCAAGCTGGTATTGGCCAGTCCGGGCCAGCAGCTGATTCAGCGCCCGACCCTCGGTGCGCCAAAGCTGTCGGATCAGCAGCGCGGCCAGCGGCAGCGCAAGCAGCAGCGGCCAGCCCTGCAGCGGCAAACTGCCCAGCATCAGCAGCGGAATCGGACTCAGTAGCAGCGCTGCATAGACCAGCCGCGCCGTGGGACGGCCGAGCAGATGGCAGAGGGTATGCCGACCGGCGATGCGATCGGTGTCGAAGTCGCGATAGTTGTTGAGCAGCAGCACGGCCGCGGCCGGGAGGCCCAGCGCGATGCCGAGGGTGACGGCCTGCACCGAGAGCGTTAGCGTCTGCAGATAATAGGTGCCAGCCACCGCGGCAATGCCAAAGAAGGTGAGCACAAACAGCTCGCCAAAAGGTCCATAGGCAATCGGCTTGGGGCCGCTAGTGTACGCATACCCACTGCCGATCGCGGCCACGCCAAGCGCGAAGATCGGCCAGCCACCGCGCAACACCAGCAGCAGCCCCAGCAGAAAGCTGGTTAGGAACACCAGATGCGCAGCGCGCTTGACCTGTGCCGCGGTAAACCAGCCCTGCGCTGCGGCACGGGGCGGCCCGAGCCGATCCGGCGTATCGGTGCCGCGCTCGAAATCGGCGGCATCGTTGTGCAGATTGGTCCCGATCTGGATACCGGCCGCGGCGAGCAAGGTCGCGAGGGCGGTGAAGAACGCCAACTGCCCGGTTTGGGCCAGCGCCAGAAAGAGGCCCGCCAGCACCGGCGAGAGTGCCAATGGCAGGGTGCGCGGGCGCGCGGCCTCGATCCAACGCCGCAGTCGCAGACTGGGTGCTGGGGCGCGATTCACTTGCGCTGGCTCTGGCTCTGGCTTTGGCTCGAGAGTCATCGGGGCCATATCGGTTGCCTGTGGAGTTTCTTTGTCGCGACGCGCTTCGGCGAGAAATTGGTAGCTGTCCATTGTCTACTTCCCGATGACCGCCCAATAGTGGCCCTTAGATCGGGAAGAGGTTGATGGACAGTTGCTTACGCCATGCCGGTGTCATGCCAAACGCTATGGACGACGCCGAAACGGACCGAAGTTCGGTGCCCGTTTCTCAAGGAAGGCATCGCGTCCCTCTTGCGCCTCCGCCGTCTGATAGAACAAGCCGGTCGCATTGCCGGCCAGTTCCTGGATGCCGGCCAGGCCATCGCTGTCGGCATTGAACGCGGCCTTGAGCAGCCGCAGGGCCGTCGGCGAGTGGCGCAGCATCTGCCGACACCAGTCGACCGTGGTCGCCTCCAGCTCGGCGATCGGCACCACCGCATTGACCAGGCCCATCTGCAGCGCCTCTTCAGCATCGTACTGACGACAGAGGAACCAGATCTCCTTGGCACGCTTGAGGCCGATGGTGCGCGCCATTTGCCCAGCACCGAAACCGGCATCGAAGCTGCCGACCTTGGGCCCGGTCTGGCCGAAGCGCGCGTTCTCAGCGGCGATACTGAGGTCGCAGATCAGATGCAGCACGTGACCTCCACCGATCGCATAGCCGGCTACCATCGCCACCACCGGCTTCGGCAGGCTGCGGATCTGGCGCTGCAGTTCAAGCACGTTGAGATGCTCGGTGCCGGCCGCATCGCGGTAGCCGCCGTCACCGCGGATGCGCTGATCGCCACCGGAGCAAAACGCCAGCTCGCCCGCACCAGTGAGGATAATGACACCAACCTCGGGGTCCAGATGGGCACGATGGAAGGCATCGATCAGCTCGAGCACCGTCTCCGGGCGGAACGCATTACGTACCTCCGGGCGGTTGATGGTGATCTTGGCGATGCCCTCGGCTCGATGCATCAGGATGTCCTGATAGCCTGGCTCGGTCACGCCCTGCCATGCGATTGGTGGGCGCTGGTTTTCGTCTTCGGTCATCGCTCAGTTCTCTTGTCTACTAGACAGGCGCTATCGGCATTCGGCATCTGCTAGCACCATCTCGTTCGGTTATCTGCGGGGGCCAGTCCGTTGGCCAGCACTCAATGCGACCCCGGGAAAGGCGACGAACGCACCTGCTCCCAAAAGGCGAGATGCGCTTGGCGGCTGACCTCGGGATCGATCACGCACTCGATCATACCTGGCCTCAGGCCGACCTCAGACAGTGCAGCCTCCAGTCCGGCAACATCCTCGACTCGCCAATGGCGCAGCCCGGCGAGCGCCGCCAGGGCCGACAGATCGATAGGTTGCGGCGTCTGCCAAAGGCGTTCGAAATCCGCGAGCCCTCGCTGCGGCAAATAGTCGAAGATATGTCCGCCGCCATTATTCAGCACCAGCAGCGGGCGGTCGAGCCGGTCCGCCAATAACAGCCCGCTGAGATCGTGGCAGAGGGAGAGATCGCCGACCAATCCCCAGCAGGGTAGCCCGGCCTGATGGATACCGGCCAGGGTTGAGAGATAGCCATCGATGCCACTGGCACCCCGATTGCCAAGCAGCGTGACCTGCGCACCACCGGCACGCCACCAGCTATCGAGCTGACGGATCGGCATCGAGTTAGCGCAGAACAGGGCCTCGCCATCGGGGATCGCGGCCCTCAGCGCCGCGATCACCCGAGGCTCGCTCCAGGGCAGTGTCGGCAGTTGCTCAGCCCTACCAGCGCCGGCCTGATCCGCTGACCCCACGGGTACCGGCTGCCTATCAGCTGCCGGTTGCCGCTTAGGCGTCGCTGGCCCACTTGGCGACAGACTCGACCCGTGACCCGCTCGCGCAAGTTGTTCCTCAACGAGCCGCCAAACCTCCTGCTCGGCAGCGGTCCAGCATGCCAACCAATCGGGACGGGGCTCAACCAGGCCTTGCAGGCGGAGCGCATCGCAGACCGCCGCAGCCGGCAGTTCAAGCTGAAGCAACGCGTCATGACTAGGATCGGACCAGACACCCGCCTCAGAGACCAAGATCGAGGGCACCCCCTCGAGCCATTGGCCGAGAACCTTGGAGATCGGCGCTCGCCCGATATGCAGCACCCAGTCCGGGCGCAGCGCTTGGGCGAGGGCCGGGTTGCGCAAGAAGGTATCGTAGGCGCTGATTCGGGTCTCAGTGATTGATCGCGCGCTTGACTCCGCATCACCTGTCATGGGCGCAGGGTCTGCGCCGCTGCGCAGCCCGGAAAGCGGATCAACCAGCACCGGCAACGCGAGCGCGTTGGCACAAGGCCAGAGACTAGGTGCCAAACCGGTCTGCACCGTGCTGCTCACTGGTGTGCGAAGCTCTGCAACGGGGCCGCAGAGGATCAGGCCGCGCCCGGCCGGCCAGCTCGAGAGTCGAGCCTCAAGTCCCATCGTCCTGAGCGTGGCCTGAGGGCTCAAGGCGACACACTGCCCAGGCGCCGTCTTGGCGGTATTAGATTCAGCCGTGCCCTCAGAGGCATCGCTCACGGCTGCATTGTCCACAGCCGCAGTACAATCCGGCCCAGGCACCAAGGGCTCGTCGAATGGCAGGTTGAGGTGCACCGGACCCGCCCGCCTCCCACAGCTGACGAGCGCAGCGCGGCGACCCAAGGCCCACTGAGCCTTGAGCGCAGCAGCCATGGTGCGGGCCAAACCCGGGGCCAGCACCCTAGCCAGACCAGTCGTCAGACTGGGTGGCAAGCCAGGGTCATGGGACTCGCGCACAAAGGCACCGAACAAGGCTGTCTGATCGATGGTCTGATTCGCACCCCAGCCGCGTAACCGCGGCGGGCGATCGGCCGACAAGAGTAGCAAGGGCAGCCCGGTCTCGGAGGCCTCGATCACGGCCGGATACCAGTGTGCCGGTGCGCTCCCGGAGGTCGCGAGCAGCGCGACCGGGCGTAAGCTTGCGCGTGCCAGGCCCAGTGCAAAAAAGCCGGCACTGCGCTCATCCAGGATCGGGGTCAATTGCAAGCGTCGCGCAGCCTCGAGGCGCTGCGCCGCGATGAGCAATGGTGTCGAGCGCGCCCCGGGCGAGAAGACCAGCTGGGTCAAGCCCGCAGAGATCATCCCCTCAAGCAGGGCCAATGCCCAGCGCAGGTTGAGGCAGCCGAGGTCGTCATCGCTGGTGCTCTCGGCAGCCCCCGTCATGGCCGGCGGGGCACCAAATTGCTCATGGGCGTCACTCACGCGTACTGCAGCGCACTCAGCATGGCCCGAAGCTTGGCCTCGGTCTCATCCCACTCGGTGGCCGGATCGGAACCCTGGACGATGCCTGCGCCGGCATAGAGCTCGGCGCGGTGACCACAGACACGGGCGCAACGCAGCAGGACCCAAAGCTCGCCACTGAGGTCGGGCTCCAGGGTGCCGGCGGCTCCGGTGTACCAACCGCGCTCGAACGGCTCGCCCGTCTGCAGCCAGCCGCTCGCCGTATGTCGGGGCTGGCCGTTGGTGGCTGGGGTCGGGTGCAGCCGCTCGGCCAGCTGGAAGATGTCCACGGCCCCACCGGCGTGGGCGCGGATCGGGCTCCAGAGATGCTGCGCGTTGCTCAGCTGCATCAGCTGTGGCTCAGCAGGGGCCTCAATCCCGGTGCTACAGGGCTCGAGCGCCTCGCGAATGGCATCGATCACGAACTGATGCTCGCGCAGGTTTTTATCCGAGGCGCATAGCGCTTTTCCGAGCGCAGCGTCGGCTGCAGAATCCGCATCCCGGCCCGCCGTACCCGCGATCGCGTCGACCTCGATCTCGCGGCCATGCTGACTGAGCAAGCGCTCCGGCGTTGCGGCCACGAAGCTGGAGCCATTGCGACGCAGCTGCACCACCTGGCAGGACGGGAACAGGCAGCTCAGCGCACCCAGCAGCCGATCCACCTCGAAGCAGCGCGTGCCTGTCACGTCCAACCGACGCGACAGCACGACCTTTTGCAGCCTTCCGTTTTCGATTTCTTGAAGTGCTTGATCGACCAGCTCCAACCAGCCCGCCTGGTCCGGCTCGGCGAAGTCTCGCTGCAGGTTGGCAGCCATTCGCGGCCCTTCGACCGGGCGGTAGAGCCCCGGCACCAGGCGCTCGAGCGCCTCGCCCCAACGCGCCAGCAACATCTCGGTCGTCGTCGGCCGCGGCGCCGACAGCACCAGCGCTGCTTCACCCTGAGAGGCGCGGACACCCACCTCGGGGACCCAGAGCAGCGCGTTTGGCAGATGATCCTCGATCATCGGCGACGGATCACCGGTTGCGGCAAAGCCGAACATCGCAAAGGCATCGAGCCCGGTCTCGTCCGGATCAGCGCGGTCCCAGCAAGCACGCAGTGCGCGACCAGCCGCCGCTAGCCGTTGCAGCCGATCGGGACCATCGGCACTCCACTCCGCCGCACAGCCATAGCCCGCGCGCAGCTCGTCACGATGGACATGCCGAAACTGGAATTGCGGGCCAGCAAGCTGAGGCAACGAGGTCGGCACCCGCGGCAGCGGCAGCACCAGCGAAACCAGTCCCTGATCTGCCCCCTGCAACGCCACCTGAGCTGGCCCCTGATCGCGCCCGAGCGGCAACGCAGCGATGCCCTCGGTGAGGGCCGCTTTTAGCTGATCGAGCACTTGCAGCGGGGCGAGCACCTGAGAAGCGTCCTAGTCTGCCAGCACAGCAACCGCTGGCGCGGGCCAGCGGTCTGCCGTGGATTCATCCCTGCTCTGCCCAGAAGGCGTCAAGCGCGGCGGCGCAGTCGGTCGTCCGCTCCCATTGCGGGATACCGAGCGTGGGCTCGATGCGCACTGCCGTCCAGTTGCTGTGGCTGGCGACCAGATCGGGAAGCAGCTCGAAGCCAACGTTGGCATCACGGTCATAGAGCACCAGCACTGGCAACTGCAGCTTGGCATACAGCGTCTCTGCGGCCTGCCGTGTAAAGAGCTGGCCCGCCAAGAAATAGTAGGGCGCATGCCGGGCGCCGGGCTGATGCGCGGTGGCATAGGCGTAATCGATCATGGCTTCCGGTGGCTCGCCGACATAGCTGCGGCGCAGGAAGTAACGGATGCTGGGCCGTTTGGTCAGCAGCTGGTACAGCCCTTGGCCGAGACCTGGCAAGGTAAAGACGTTATGCATCGCGCGGCCAACGCCACCAGAGGGCAACTTGCGGGCGCTGAAGCCCGTCGGTGAGAGCAGGGCCAGACTGAGAAAGCGCTCGCTCGCACTGAGCACGGCCCGCGCTGCAAACTCACTGCTCAGCGAGAAGGCAATCACGTCGGCCGGCGCCTGCACCACGTTGGTCAGGAAGGCGAGGATCGCGTTGGCGTAAAGCTCCGGCGAGTATTGCCGATCGCTGCGGTCCGAAAAGCCGAAACCCGGCAGCTCCGGCACATAGACGCGTCGTGTCGCCCGATAATGATCATAGAGCGGCTTCATCTCGAACGCGCTCGGGGCCGCGTTGATGCTGTGTAGAAGCACCAGTGGCCGACCGTCTTCTGGGCCGCCAACGTAGTAACTGATCTCTTTCAGATGCGAGGTTGCAAAGCTATCGCGCGTTGCATCCAAGGCCTCAGGCAGATCGGCCTGCCGACGCATGGATGCGTCGTCGGTCGTTGTCTGGAGGCCAAGGCCGGAATCGAGACGGACTCCCCGAACTGCGGACATGGGATTCACCTAACTGTTGTGTGGCGGACGTTATGAGTGGCGGACGTGCTAGAAACGGATTCGGGGCTGCTGCCTGCGATGTGCTTAGGCGATTGCCGGAAACGCTCATAGCGGATTGCGCAGGATGTTCGTTTGCCTTCAAGCGGCGACGTCCGGAGCATAGCAGGCTAGGTGACCGGCGACGCGATGCAGCAGGCGATCGAAAAGAGCAGCAAGGCGTGATGAGCTTTGACAGAAATCGCCTTAGTCGGACACCTCGACCAAGACCTCGTTGCGGCGCAGGAGCCCCGGCACAAAGGGTGCATTGTAGCGCGCGAAGATCGGCTCGCCGATCACTGATCGCCCAGAGGCGTAAACCGCCGCAAGCAAATCCTCTTGTTGCTCGCGATAACGGTCCTCGCCCCAGCCGCCCCGATAGCGCTTAGCGGCCACCAGTCGTGACGGCAACCGCTGCAGCGAGACCCGCTCGTCGAGTGGTGCCGGCAGGTACGACATCGGATACTCTTTAGGCATCACGAATTGCACCAGCCAGTCGCTCTCTACCCCCTCGGTAAGGTGCTCATAGCTTATAGATCCGCCGCTCGCGACCCCGTCCGTCAACAGCTGCTGGTTCACAGGCGCCATCATCGGCAGGTTGCGGCTGCCGCTGTTACCACCCTGGATATAGCTCACCAAGGGCTCGAATGCGCGCGCGCTAGCGTCCTTGAAATCGGCGGTCACCTGCACCTGAGCGACGTTAAAGGGCGCGTAGCGGCGCAGCTCAAAGCCGTCGCCCTCAGCGACGACCTCAAAATCGGGCTCGGGCAGTGAGATCAGCGCGATGGCGATCATCACCAGCGGGATCAGGGCCGCAATCCCGATCAACGTTTTGCGTTTCATAAGCAGACTCGAACCGACCGGCAGATTGACCGGCGATTCAACCATGTCGCTCGACAGTGTGCGTTGTCCACCGTCAAGCGCTGGGGGCTAGACGCAGGCCAGCGGTGGGTCTCGCTGCTATGATGATCGATGGTCTGGTTGAGTCAAGCCAAGCGAGGATCCGATCCATTCCCAAGCCACGGCTGCATTTCCTGATTCCGGGCAACCTGTTCGCCGCAACCGGCGGATACTGCTATGACCGGCACGTTGCCGCCGGCCTGCGCTCCCAGGGATGGGAGCTGAACCTTGTCGCCTTGGACGCAAGCTTTCCGAAACCGAGCGAGGCAGCGCGCGCCGAGGCTGCGGCCAAGCTGAGCGCCACCCCCAGCAACGAGCGAGTGCTGATCGACGGGCTCGCGCTCGGCGTCATCCCGGAGATCGTTCAGGCCGAGTGCAAGCGATTGCGGCTCATCGGCCTGGTACATCATCCGTTGGCCGACGAGACCGGCCTGCCACCGGAGCAAAGCGCGATGCTGCGGGAATCCGAGCGCAGGGCGCTGGCGGCGATGCAGCTGGTGGTGGTCACCAGCCGGGCAACCGCTCACCGGCTGGAGCAGATGGGCGTCGATGCCGGGCGCATCAGGGCCATCGAGCCGGGCACCGATCCGGCGCCGCTAGCCCGCCGTGCCGGGCAAGAAACGCTGCAACTGCTCTGCGTTGGGGCACTGATCCCCCGCAAGGGACACCGCATCCTGATCGAGGCTCTCGCGACCCTGAACAATCGTTCCTGGCACCTCCAGATCATCGGCAGCCTCGAGCGCGATCCGACCACCAGCGCCAAGGTCCAGGCTCAGATCGAAAGGCTCAGACTCGGCGACCGGGTTGCACTCAGGGGCGAGGTCGATGACGAGGCGCTCGAGGCCGCTTATCAACAGGCCGACCTTTTCGTGCTGCCGAGCCTCTTCGAGGGCTATGGCATGGCCTTTACCGAGGCCTTGGCGCACGGCCTTCCGATTCTGGGCTGCGATGCCGGCGCGGTGGCCGATACCGTGCCGGCCGACGCTGGCGTGCTGGTCGCGCCGCACTCCAGCACAGCGCTCGCGTCCAGTCTGCGCAGGCTGCTCAGCGACCCAAGCGAGCGCCGCAGACTCGGGGCCGGTGCCGAGCGTGCGCGCGCTCAGTTACCAGATTGGTCCAGCCAATGCAGGCACTGGGCAGACCTGCTTGAGCATGTCTGAGTTCAGCGCTGACTGGCTGCAGCTGAGAGAGCCAGCCGACGCTCAGGCGCGGGCTGGTCATCTGCTTGACGTCCTAGTTGAGTCCGAGGGCCGCGGCTCAGCGCATCGGTTTTCCGAGATTCTCGATCTTGGCGCAGGCACCGGCGCTAATCTCCGCTATCTGGCCCCCAGACTCGGTTGCGGGCAACGCTGGCGCTGTATCGATCAGGACCTGACCCTGCTCTCACAACTCCCTGGCTTGACCGCCAAATGGGCGCGTCGGGCCGGCTATCAGGTCCACATCGGCCCCGCTGGGCTAAGGCTTGAAGGTTCAGGCTGGAACGGGTCGGTATGCACCGAGCAGGGTGATCTGACCACGGCGCTGCGAACACAAGCGAGGCCAGCGGAGACTACCGCGCCACCCGTGACGCCACTCACGCTGCCGGCCGGAGGGCTGGTCACCGCATCGGCGCTGATCGATCTCGTCGCTGAGGACTGGCTCGCGAGTCTCATCGGCGGCTGCCGCAGCGCCGGCTGCGCGCTGCTGTTTGCGCTAAGCTACGATGGCCGAGCCAGGCTGACGCCGGCTAGGCGCGGAGACCAGGTGCTCCTTGAGATCGTCAACCAGCACCAACGCGGCGACAAGGGCTTTGGGGCAGCCTTGGGCCCAAGTGCAACCGATGTCGCCGAACGACTGCTGGCCGCGGCTGGCTACCAGTATTGGAGCGCGCGCAGCGATTGGCAGCTCGGTCCTGACCAGGCCCAACTGCAAGCGGCTTTGGTCGCTGGCTGGCTCGAGGCGGCCGTTGAGCTTGCACCACGGTCGAGCCCTGAGCTGCTGGACTGGCATCGGGCCCGGCAAGCGGAGATTGAGAGCGGTAGCCTAGAGATTCAGGTCGGCCATCGTGATCTGATCGCGCTTCCGCCTGAGAACAGATAAAAAACGGCCGCCGCGATGGGGTGTGCATCCCTCGAGGCGGCCGAAGAGGCTTGCTGCCCAGAAACCGATTGATTTAGAAACAGGGTTTAGTATCTTGATTCAATATCTGCCGGAGCAGATCTTGGTTCAGATGTCATGCTGGTTTTAGCGTTCCTGCTGGCTCATCGTCGCAGCCCGGCCGTTTGTGACAGCCTTGCCTGTGAATGACGAGCGATCGTTGTGAGAGACCAAGCCAATCAAAAAGCCCCCGCTGAGGACTGCGAGGAGCAGCCCTGCGATTGTTAACGCATCAAAGCACATACGACTACCTCCGTTTCGCGCATCGAAAAAGACAAGTCGGAGCCAGAGAGCCTGGACCCCGAACGCTGTGATGCAGTATCGCTGTAGTGAACAACCAGGGTATTTCAGCATATACTGATGCTGTAACAGTTTGTAACAACGACGCCAGGGACGCAGACACCCGGAACCGGTGATGAATAACGACGATGTGGGTGCGAAGACGCAGGTGCTGGTCGTCGACGACGACGCCTCACTGCGCGAATTGCTGGAAGACTATCTGCAGCGCGAAGGCTTCAAGGTCAGCGGCGTCGCCGATGGCGTGGCGATGTTCGAGTGGCTCGGCGAGACCGAGCCCGACATCATCATCCTAGATCTGATGCTGCCCGGCGACGATGGCCTGACGCTCGCGCGGAGACTGCGCCAGCAGACCCAGGTGCCGATCATCATGTTGTCCGCCCGCGGCGATGAGATCGACCGCATCATCGGCCTCGAAGTGGGTGCCGATGATTACCTCGCGAAGCCGTTCAACCCCCGCGAGCTCCTGGCACGCATTCGCGCAGTGCTGCGCCGGCCGACGCAGAACAGCGGCGATGGCAGTGTGGCCGCTCAGATCAGCTTTGGTCCCTACCGCCTCGAGCTGGCCAGCCGGCGACTCACACGCGACGGCAACAGCGTCTCGCTGACCGGCAGTGAGTTCGATCTGCTGCGCATCTTTGGCGAGCATCCAAATCGAGTCCTTGATCGTGACCGGCTGCTCGACCTGCTCAAAGGCTACGAGCGCAATCCTTTCGACCGCAGTATCGATGTGCAGGTCGCACGACTGCGCGCCAAGATCGAACCGGACAAAAAAACGCCCTGTTACATCCGCACCGTTTGGGGTCGCGGCTATATCTTCACGCCCGCGGGCGAACTCTGAGACCGTCTCCGCATGCGCCTACGCCCCGGTTCACTCTTCGCCCGGGTCCTGCTCACCCTGGTACTGAGCTTTGGTAGCTTCGCGTTCATCACCTTCGGCTCGATGGTCTACTACGTGCTCTTGCCGGTTGTGCAACGCTCCACAGCCGACCTCGCCGCCTTCATGGAACTCTCGGCGCGCACCCTGGCACTGCTGCCCGAACCGGCCCAAGACGATTACCAGGCCAAGCTGCTCGACGAGTATCAGGTACGACTGCTGAGCGGCTCGCAGCCGCCGCAGAACCTAGATGACTATTTCTACCCCTACGTGGTGCGGCTCAGCCAGGCCCTGAGCCAGCGGCTAGATCGGGCCGTGCGCATGAAGAGCAATCTCATCGACGGTCGCCGCTGGTTCTGGATCGACCTAGAGACCTCGTCCGGCACCGTCTGGGCGGGCATCCCGCGTGATCGCATCGGCACTCGCCCCATGATCGGCGCCGTGGTCATCTCCGCGTTGGCGGTACTGCTGGTCGTGCTGACCGCGGCGATCCTGGCGCGCCGGGTCACCGCGCCGCTGACGCGGCTCTCGCAGGCCGCCGAGGAGGTCGCCAAGGGCCGATCCCCGGAGCCCCTAGCCGAGACCGGGCCGCACGAACTGGCCAACCTAGCGCGCCAGTTCAACGAGACCAGCCAGCAGGTCAGAGAGCTGCTGGCGGATCGCACCGTGCTGCTGGCCGGGATCTCCCATGATCTGCGCACCCCACTGACGCGTCTGCGGCTCGCGATTGAGATGCTACCCGACGACACCGATGCGGCGCTCACGGCGCGGATGCGCCGCGACATCGAGGAGATGAGCGTGCAGATCGGCCAGGCCGTGGAGCTTGGCGGCACGCTCGGGGCCGGCGCCCGCGATGCAGAAGACCTGGCCAGGCTCATCAGCGAGGTGGTCGGCAATCGACCACGCATCCTCTGGCGGCCGCTTGGGCGCTGCATCCACTCGGTCAACGCCCAAGCCCTGCGGCGCATCCTTGGCAATCTGATCGAGAACGCGCTGCGCTACAGCGCCGGTACCGTCGAGATCAGACTCGACTGCCGCCATCAAACGCCAGCACTGTTCGTGCTCGACCGTGGTCCGGGCATCCCAGAGTCCGAGCGCGAGGCCGTCTTCCGGCCATTCTACCGGCTTGAACGCTCACGCAACCGCACCACCGGGGGCTCCGGCCTCGGCCTCGCAGTCGCCCGCCAGCTCGCCGTCGCCAACGAAATGGAGATCGAGCTCAGCGACCGCGATGGCGGCGGCCTCGTCGCCAGCATCCGGCTACCCGCGGCTCGTGCCGGCGACGATACCGAGCCGGTGCATTAATCTAATGTTGACGGCCCGGGTCAAGCCCCCTAGATTCGGCCCACACAGGCTGCTTGCCTCAAGCCACTGCCTCTAGCCAGGCGCACGCGCCCTGCCGGGCCATAATGAATCCACAACGCCCTCAAGAGGCGACCGCCAGAGGAGCCCCAACCATGCTACAAGTGGGTGACCGAGCCCCCGAGTTCTCATTGCCCGACGCCGACATGGAGCGCGTCAAAAGCGCCGACCTGCTACGAGACAACAGCGTCGTCCTCTGCTTCTACCCCAAAGACGACACCCCCGGGTGCACCATGGAAGCGCTCGAGTTCACCGACCTGCAGCCAGAGTTCGAGGCCTGCGGCGCCACCATCGTCGGCATCAGCCGCGACACCTGCGCCAGCCATGGCGCCTTCCGAGACAAATACGGCCTGACCATGCACTTACTCGCGGACACGGATGGCGAGGTCTGCCAGGCTTATGGTGTGCTGCGGGAAAAGGAAAAGAACGGCCAACGGCTCCTGGGCATCGCCCGCACCACCTTCATCATTGGCAGCGACGGCATCATCCAGCATGCGCTTTATGATGTCGTGCCCAAGGGGCATGCGCAGCGTGTGTTAGGGTTGCTTGGCAACGCGACCGATGAAGCCCAAAAAAGCATTTAACCGCAGATTACGCAGATAAGCGCAGGCCGCCGTTTAGGCTTAGGTCTACTTCGATCCGTGGCGCTGTGATCGCGGGCTGATAGCACGGCGGTACCAGTCCACCATCCGATCGACGCCATCCTCAAAGGCCACCGGAGCGTCCCAGCCAAGTTGTGTCTGCGCCTTGGTCGTATCGACCAGCAGCGACCCGAACAACCGATCCAAAGCGTTCGAGAGGTTGTCCTGGGAGCGCAACACCCGCAGCAGCCCCGGATGCACCCGAAACAATCTCGCCTTGCGCTGCAAGGCGGTCGCGAGCGTCAACACCAACTCAGTCGTCGAAACCGCTCGTGCATCAGCGACGAAAAAGGTTTCGCCAAGCGCCGCTGGATGCGACAAAGCGCAAGCAACGAAGTCACACAGGTTATCAACGCCGATCAGACTTCGGCGATTCTCCAACCCGGCGAATGGCAGGGGGAAACCGCGGTCGACGAACTGCAAGAGTCGTCGCATATTTCCGATGACACCCGGCCCATAGACCAGCGGCGGCCTAATGACAACGACCGGCAGCGACCGCTGCGCACTGAGATCTGCCAGCGCTTGCTCGGCAAGATACTTGGAATGGGCATAGATGCCGGTTGGTCGCGGGGCATCGGCCTCCGACAAGGCTTGGCCTGCCACCGTCTGCTCAGCGCTGACCTTAGCCGTGCTCATCAACAGAAAACGACCAACACCAGCATCGGCTGCTTGCTCCGCGAGCCAGCGGGTCATCTCAAGATTGGCGGCCAGGAGTCGATCCTCCTCGTCTTGCCGCGTCGCGGACGGCACCGAGGCAACACCGGCACAATGCACCACAGCAGCCGCACCCGCCAACAATGAGCCTAGGTCCGGCCCTAAGGATAGATCACCAACAACGTGCTCGGCGGCAACGCCCTGCGGGGCGCTTCCCGCTCGGCGAACAAGCGCCTCCACTCGCATGCCGCGCATCGCTAAAGCACCACACAACGAGCGGCCAACAAACCCTGAGGCGCCGGAAACAATTATCGGAGCGGTCATCAGGTGATTTTCGGCTAGTGAGGGCATAGCCTAGTGTCGGATTAGAATCCTGATCATTCTTCCCGGAATGCTGTCGCCAGCCGATCCGTGATCGGTTTCGTCAAGTACTCAAACAACGTGCGCTCACCAGTCTTGATCATCACATCGGCAGGCATGCCTGGCAGCAAGGTCCGCCCCTGCAGCGACTGCATGCCATCCTCGCTTACCCGGATGCGCGCCAGATAATAGGGCTGCCCCGTCTCTTCGTCAGTGATGCGATCTCCCGAGACGGTCAACACCTGCCCCGGAACCGTCGGCGTATCGGCCTGATTAAACGCGGTGAAGCGGATTTCAGCGTCTAGACCCGGAGAGACCCGGTCGATGTCCTGCGGCGACACTCGCGCCTCCACGATCAACTCCATCCCTTGCGGGACAATCCCCAAAATACGTTGGCGTGGCTCGACGATGCCCCCTTCGGTATGCACGGTCAGCC
>CAZEZH010000071.1:0-16490 GCA_964516305.1 uncultured Halochromatium sp.
AAGCCTCCAGGGACGGATTCACGGCGTCCCCCGGCGGCCGCTACCCGGCACCGGCACAAACCCCCGATTAGGCAATCGCACCAAGACCATTGAGCGATCGCACAAGAACCCCCGAAAGACCAACCAACAACCGAACCAGCCAGCAACGCAAAAGCACAAGCACAAGCACAAGCACCAGATCCAACATCGACGATGCACAAAGACCGACCCAATCTCGTCCTCCTCCACGGCTGGGGCATGAACAACGGCGTCTGGGAAGCGCTCCCAACAACACTGACCGACCGCTTCAACCTTCACCCCATCGAGCTCCCCGGCCACGGCCATGCGCCCTTCGAGCCAAGCTGGCGCGACCTCCCCGACTGGGCCGACGCCGCACTCGCGCAAGCCCCAGAGCAAGCCATCTGGCTCGGCTGGTCACTCGGCGCCCTCGTCGCGCTGCAAGCCGCTCTACAGACCCGCATGCCGAACCGCCCGCTTGGACCGGGACAGCACGCGCCGCTTGAAGACGCAGCAGCCCGCGGCTTCTCAGCGAGTAGCAGCCAGCCATCAGATGACAGCCAGCCACACAGCAGCCATTCACCCGCGCAAGATGCAGGACGCTACAGCGTCCAAAGAGGCCATCGCGATGCGAGCCGCCCAAGCGTCGCAACACGCCACCATGTCGCAGCAAACCGCCGCCAGGCAGCACCACGCATCAGTGCGCTGATCCTGGTCACGGCCAACCCACGCTTCGTCCAATCCACCGACTGGCGAGCCGCCATGCCGGCAACCATCTTCGACGGTTTCCACGCATCACTCGTCGATGATCCAGCCGCAACCCTCGAGCGCTTCCTCTCGCTCCAAGTCCGCGGCAGCCGGGACGCCCGCGAGACCCTCAGACGACTGCGCAGCGGCATCGCCAAGCGCCCACAGCCCCAGCCCGAAGCCCTGCGGACCGGCCTCGACCTGCTGCGCGAAGAAGACCTCCGCGCCCGTCTCGCCGACATCCAACAACCCGCACTCTGGCTGTTCGGCGAGCGCGACACCCTGGTGCCGGCCGACGTCGCCGAGCGTATTGAGCTGCTGATGCCCAACGCCCATTGTCGGACCATCCCGGGCGCCGCCCACGCGCCGCTGCTCTCGCATGGGGAGCCAGTCGCCGAGGCCATCGCCGACTTTCTCCAAGGCACTTCCGCATGAGCACGAGTCCAATCGACAAACGCGCCGCCCGCCGCGCCTTCGAGCGCGCCGCAGCCAGCTATGACCAAGCCGCCGTGCTGCAACGCGAGATCGGCAACCGCATGCTCGAGCGCCTCGACTATGTGCGCATCAAGCCACAGACCGTCCTTGATCTCGGCTGTGGCACCGGACAGGGGATCGACGCGCTCGCCAAGCGCTGGCGCAAAGCGAAGATCATCGCCCTCGACCTCGCCGAGTCGATGCTGAAGCGCGCGCGCCGCCGCGGCACCTGGCTCAACCGACCCTGGCCACTCTGTGCCGACCTCGAAGCATTGCCATTGGCCGATGCGTCGGTCGATCTGGTGATCTCCAACGCCACTCTCCAATGGGCCAGCGATCTGCCGCGCGCCTTTGCCGAGCTGCGCCGCGTGCTGCGCCCCGAGGGCCTGCTGATGTTCACCACCTTCGGTCCCGACACCCTGATCGAGCTGCGCCGCGCCTGGGCTCAGGCCGATGGCGGCGCCCATGCTCATGTCAGCCCGTTCCTCGATATGCACGACATTGGCGATGCCTTGATGCGCGCCGGCTTCGCTGATCCGGTGATGGACGCCGAGCGCATCACCATGACCTACGACAACGTCCATGGCCTGATGCGCGATCTCAAGGCGATCGGCGGACGCAACGCGCTCGAGGATCGCCCACGCGCAATGACCGGACGCCAACGTCTCAACGCCTTGGAACAGGCCTACGAGACTGAGCGGCGCGATGGGAGACTGCCTTCGACCTGGGAGGTGGTCTATGGTCAGGCCTGGATGCCCGCGGGCGTCAAGACACCGGCCCAGCAACAGACCGATGATGGGGTTGCTATCCCGCTCTCGGCGATCCCGCGGCGGGTCTCGCGGTGAGGCGGATGATGGCCGTACGGTTGGGTGGGCTGATGCGGTCAAACGAGCTATCCACCTGGTCTGGCCGTCTCGGCTCGGTCATGCCAGCTGAGGCAGTCTGTTGCCTTCGTCGGCAACTGAGGATCGTGCGATGAGATCAACGTCATGACGCATGAGAGTGTTGATGACTCCGGCTCAGGGCAGCGGTTTGAGCCGTCGCAGAAGACAGCCCGGGGGCTTTTCGTCACCGGCACAGACACCGATGTCGGCAAGACCGAGGTCACGCTCGGCCTGATGATGGCCTTGCAGCGACGCGGTCATCAGGTGCTCGGGATGAAGCCCGTTGCGGCCGGTTGCGCGCTGACGCCGGACGGACTGCGCAACGAGGACGCGCTACGCATCCAGGCGCAGGGCTCCGCGCCCATCGACTATCCAGCGCTCAATCCCTACGCCTTTGAACCTCCGATCGCGCCGCACATCGCCGCTGAGCAGGTCGGCGTCGAGATCAGACTCGAGCCGATCCTGGCCGCGCATCGACACCTGGCCACCCAGGCCGACTGGCTGCTGGTCGAAGGCGCTGGTGGCTGGTTGGTGCCGCTGGGGCCTGAGCTGATGCTCAGCGATCTACCCAAGGCGCTCGATCTGCCGGTGGTCCTCGTGGTTGGTCTCCGTCTCGGCTGTCTGAATCACGCGCTGCTGACGGCCGAATCGATCCGGGCCTCTGGACTGCGGTTGATCGGCTGGGTCGCGAGCCAGGTCGATCCGGCGATGGCCGCCGCTGATGGGAATCTGGCCACCCTGCGAGAACGGTTGACGGCCCCTTGTCTTGGTGCGATTCCCTGGCTGAATGCACCTAACCCGGAGCAGGTCGCGGCTCACCTTGAGGTGCTTACGGCTTGAGCCCCAACATCTCTGCAGCATGCGCGCGAGTGGTCGCGGTGATCTCGGTTCCACCGAGCATGCGTGCGACCTCGTCGATGCGCTGCTTGGCATCGAGCGGGCTGATCTCGGTAAAGGTCTGCGCCTCTTTCGCGTACTTCTTCACCCGCAGATGCTGATGCGCCTGGGCCGCGACCTGGGCCAGATGGGTCACGCAGAGCACCTGCCGGCGCTCGCCGAGCCGGCGTAACAAACGGCCGACGATCTCGGCGACACCGCCGCCGATGCCGACATCGACCTCATCGAAGACCAGGGTCGGGATGCCGCCAACCTCGGCGGTCGCGACCTGGATCGCCAGGCTGATGCGCGAAAGCTCACCACCGGAGGCGACCTTGGCCAGTGGCTGCGGCGGTTGGCCTGGGTTGGCGCTGACCAGAAAGGCGATGCTATCGAGTCCTTGGCTACTGATTGCATCCTGTTCGCCGGTCGTGACCTCGATCCGGAATACACCACCTGTCATACCGAGATCCTGCATCGCTGAACTCACGGTCTGACTGAGTCGGGCGGCCGCTTCAACGCGTGACGCGCTGAGCGCCTCGGCGCACTCGAGCAAGTGCTCGCGCGCCTGCTCGCGCTCAGCCGCTAGCGCATCCAGTGATTGGTCGGCCTGTTCCAGTCGCTCAAGCTCTGCCCGCCGCTCAGCGGTCAGCGCGATCAGCTGCTCAGGCGCGACCCGGTACTTGCGCGCCAGATCATGGATCTGGCCAATGCGCTGTTCGACGACGCCGAGACGACTGGGGTCCATCTCTAGGCCATCCAGGTAATGCCGTAGGTTGGCCGCGGCCTCTTCAAGCTGTGCCGTCGCACCATCGATCAGCTCACGGGTTTCGTCCAGGGACGGATCGATGCCGCTCAGACTGCTAAGGTCGGCGCTGGCCTGGCCGAGGCCATCACGCAGCGATTGTTCACCCTCATAGAGGCGATCGACCAGGGTTGCCGTGGTCGCCTGCAGTTGGCCCTGGTTCGCCAGCCGGCGCTGCTCAGCGTCCAGTGCCTCCAGCTCCTGCTCGCCGAGCGCCAGTGCATCAAGCTCCTCGAGCTGAAAGCGCAGTAGCTCGAAGCGTTCTTGGCGCTCAGTGCGCGCGTCGCTGAGTGTCTTCCAGCGCTGGTCGAGCTCGCGGTAGTGGCGATAGCGTTCGGCCACCGTGGCGGTGAGTGGCTGATGATCGGCGTAGCCATCGAGCAGGTTGCGCTGTGCCGCCGAGCGCAGCAGCGATTGATGGGCATGCTGGCCGTGGATATCCACCAGCAGCTCACCGAGCTCGCGCAGCTGCGCACTGCTCGCCGCGCGGCCATTGATGAAGGCGCGCGCTCGCCCTTTGCGCACCAGCACCCGGCGGATCAGGCACTCGTCCCCGTCGTTGAGCGCTTGCTCAGCGAGCCAGGTCTGAGCCGGTGGGTTGTTGGCGACATCGAAGCCAACGCTGATCTCTGCGCGCTCGCAGTCGCCGCGGATCAGACTCGCATCGGCCTTGTCGCCCAGGGTCAGCCCGAGCGCGTCGATCAGGATCGACTTGCCGGCGCCGGTCTCACCGGTGAGTGCAGTCATCCCGGTTGCCAGCTCGAGTTCGAGCCGGCTGACGATGACCAGGTCTTGAACAGTAATCTGAGTTAGCACGGTGTATTGGAATGCGTATGTCCGCCCCAGCCAAGCTTTGCGCGCAGGATGCGGTAATGATCATGATCATGCGGATGGAGCAGCCGCACCCTGCGGCAGCTGCACTCGATCTGGATCGCGCCGCCGGTCTCCAGCGGCAGGTCGACCTGACCATCGCAGGTCAGGCGCACCTGCTCCGGCTCCAGGTTGCAGATGCGGATCTCGATGCGGCTGCTACCGGGCACCACGAGCGGCCGATTGCTTAGGGTGTGCGGGCAGATCGGGACCAACAGCAGGGCATCAAGGCGCGGGTTCAAGAGCGGGCCGCCGCCAGAGAGCGCATAGGCCGTGGAGCCAGTTGGGGTAGCAACTATCATTCCATCGGAGCGCTGGGCGTTGACGAACTGGCCGTCGATATAGGTCTCGAACTCGATCATGCGCACGGAGTTCCATTTGTGGATCACCACATCATTCAAGGCGCGCACCGGCGTTACCTGGTCGCCGATCCGCGCGTCCAGTAGGATGCGGGTATCGGCATCATAGGCCCCGCTCAGGATCTGCTCTAGGCGCGGCTCGATCTCATCGGGCAGGATGTCGACCAGAAACCCGAGGCGCCCGATGTTGATGCCGACCAAAGCAACATCGTGCTCTGCCAGCATGCGAGCGGCATTCAGGAAGGTCCCGTCGCCGCCGACGACGAGCACCAGGTCGCAGCGCTGGCCAATGGTGTCGATACAGACCCCATCGGAACGCTGCAGCAGTGCTGCTGTGCTCTCATCGAAATGGGTCTGCACGCCCTGCGCGCGGAGCTGGCTGACGGCGCGGGCGACCGTTGTGACAAGGCGCGCATCGATCTGCTGTTTGGCGATGATGCCGACATTCTGAAACCAGGCCATTGATGGCGAGTGACCCTGAGCAGGCGATAACAAGAGGGGGAGCGGGCTGTTGCCTCGTGCTGGTCGCAGCGACAGGGTCTGGGGTTGCCCAGCCCATCGAGCGGACCTGCAGCGCGGCCAACGTTAGCACGCGGCATCGCGCACGCCAATGCGGAGGTTCTTGACATCACTCGGCGAGCATCATAGATTGCATGTGTTAGCACTCGTTTGGTGAGAGTGCTAACAGTCGATTTCTTGCCCGAGATCCGATGGGTTTCGTTCCGCTTCCAGTGAGTGAAAATCTCGTATCAATGGACCCTCGAGCCAGTGGCCGCTTTGCTGAAGGCCAAGTTAGCGAGCGCGCGCTGCACTTCCTAAAGGTGCTCGTCGAGCGCCACATCCGTGATGGGCAGCCCGTTGGCTCGCGCACCCTAGCGCGTGATACCGGTCTCGATCTCAGTCCGGCCACGGTGCGCAACGTGATGTCGGACCTCGAAGATCTGGGTCTGGTGTCGTCGCCGCATACCTCCGCTGGACGGGTGCCCACAGCTTCGGGCTACCGGCTATTCATCGACAGTCTGCTCAAGGTGGCGCCGCTCACAGAGACCGATGTCTCGATGCTACGCGATCAGTTCGCGCGCACCACGGATACCGTCAATCTGATCCAGACGGCATCCCGTGCCTTGTCTGGGGTCACCCATTTGGCTGGCCTGGTGATGGTGCCGCGGCATGAGCGCGAGGTATTCCGGCAGATCGAGTTCGTCCAACTGTCCGGCCATCGGGTGTTGGCCATCCTGGTGACCGGTGATGGCGAGGTGCACAACCGCATCCTCGAGACCGAGCAGCCGTTGTCGGCCTCGCAGCTGGAGCAGGCGTCGAACTACTTGACGCAACTGTTCAATGGTCATGAGATGCACGAGGTGCGCCGCCAGCTGATGGCCGATCTGAAGCGCACCCACGCGAACATGGATGAGCTGATGATGCGGGCGGTGATGATGGCGCAACGCGTCGTCGAGGCTGCTGAGCACAAGGATGATGTGATGATTGCTGGCCAGACCAATCTGATGGAGTTCACTGAACTCTCCAGTATGGACAGGCTCAAGGCGTTGTTCGATGCCTTCACGGAGAAAAGGCAGATCCTAGACCTGCTCGACCGATGCATCGAAGCCGAGGGGGTCCAGATCTTCATCGGAGAGGAGTCTGGCTACGAATTGCTCGACGACTGTAGCGTGGTCACGGCTACCTACCGGGTCGAGGATCAGGTGTTGGGCGTGCTCGGCGTCATCGGCCCGACGCGCATGAACTACCAGCAGGTTATTCCGGTGGTTGACGTCACGGCAAAGCTGCTTGCAGCAGCCTTGCGCAGCCGTTGACCCAAGACAATACATCTAATGATTCATGGCAGAGGCTGGAGATGCAGACGGCGATGCTGTCGCTGTCCTCACGCTGGCCCTGGGAGAGATATGAGATGACGAAGGAGCAAGAAGAGCAACAGCCCGGCGCATCGACGCACACTGAAGAGTCTGAGCCGTTTGAAGGCCTCGGTGCCCAGTCTGGTGCTGGGCGGTCGACGCAGGGGGCCGCTGGCAAAGACGGCGAAGACTTCGAGTCGGTAGCAGCCACCGATATGTCGCTCGACGATCCTCCGCAGGATGCTGCGGGCGATCCGGAAGCAGAGCTGGAGCCCGATTCCGATCCGGCCGAGCTGACAATGCTTCTGGAAGATGCGCGGGCGAGGGCCGATGATGCCCACAATCAGATCCTGCGTATCCGCGCCGAGATGGACAATATGTCGCGTCGGCAAGCGAAAGAGCTCGAGAATGCACACAAGTTTGCGCTCGAAGGCTTCATCAAAGAGCTACTGCAGGTACGCGACAGTCTTGAGCTTGGCCAGGCCGCCGCGGCCGCAGAGGACGCGGATCTGTCCAAGCTGCGCGAAGGCACCGAACTGACGTTGAAGCTGCTGCGCGATGTGATGGCCAAGTTTGGTGTCGAGCGTATCGACCCTGAAGGTGAGCCGTTTAATCCGGACTATCACCAGGCCATGTCGATGCAGCCGCGCTCTGATGTGCCACCCAACACGGTGGTGAACGTCGTGCAGAGCGGTTACCTGCTCAATGGCCGTTTGGTGCGTCCGGCACTGGTCATGGTGTCGCAGGCGGCCTGATTGCGCGACATCAACCTGCGCCTCAAAAGCGGCGTTGAGGCCTAGATCGAGGCTTCCAGAACGCTTGAGAATCGCAGGGTTTTGCCCCAAATCTAGCGCCAATGAACGTATCTGAGCCGGCCTAACCGGCTTATAACATCGAAACAGATTTACTACTGGAGACAGACCATGGGAAAGATCATCGGTATCGATCTCGGCACGACCAATTCATGCGTCGCCGTGATGGAAGGCGACAAGCCGAAGGTCATCGAGAATGCTGAGGGCGATCGCACCACACCGAGTATTGTCGCCTTCACTGGCGACAATGAGGTGCTGGTGGGTCAGTCGGCAAAGCGCCAAGCGGTCACCAACCCGGCCAATACCCTGTTCGCGATCAAGCGCCTGATCGGACGGCGCTACGAGGATCAGGTTGTCGGTAAGGACAAGGACATGGTGCCGTACAAGATCGTCAAGGCTGACAACGGCGATGCCTGGGTCGAGGCCAATGGCAAGAAGATGGCGCCGCCCGAGATCTCGGCCAAGATCCTGCAGAAGATGAAGAAGACCGCCGAGGACTACCTTGGCGAGAACGTCACCGAGGCGGTGATCACGGTGCCGGCCTACTTCAACGACTCGCAGCGACAGGCGACCAAAGACGCTGGGCGGATTGCGGGTCTTGATGTGAAGCGCATCATCAACGAGCCGACGGCAGCCTCGCTCGCCTATGGCATGGACAAGCGGCGTGGTGACCAGAAGCTCGCGGTCTATGACCTAGGTGGCGGCACCTTCGATATCTCTATTATCGAGATCGCCGAAATCGAAGGCGAGCATCAATTTGAAGTGCTGTCGACCAACGGCGACACCTTCCTGGGTGGTGAGGATTTCGACCTGCGCATCATCGATTTCCTGGCCGAGACCTTCAAGAAGGAGCAGGGCGTTGATCTACACAATGATCCGCTTGCGCTGCAGCGCCTCAAAGAGGCTGCCGAGAAGGCCAAGATCGAGCTCTCGTCGAGCCAGCAGACCGATATCAATCTGCCTTACATCACCGCCGATCAGACCGGGCCGAAGCATCTCAACGTCAAGCTGACGCGCTCCAAGCTCGAGTCGCTGGTCGAAGACCTGGTCGACCGCACCATCGGGCCTTGCCGCACCGCACTCAAGGACGCAGGTGTTGGTGCGGGTGATATCAGCGAGGTCATCTTAGTCGGCGGCCAGACGCGCATGCCCAAGGTCCAGGCCAAGGTCGAGGAATTCTTCGGCAAGGCGCCGCGCAAGGACGTCAACCCGGACGAGGCCGTGGCGGTTGGCGCGGCGATCCAAGGCGGTGTGCTGGGCGGTGGGGTCAAGGATGTGCTCCTGCTCGATGTCACCCCGCTGTCGCTCGGCATCGAGACGCTGGGTGGCATCATGACCAAGCTGATCGAGAAGAACACCACGATTCCGACCTCGGCCAATCAGGTGTTTTCGACCGCCGATGACAATCAGACCGCGGTGACCGTGCATGTGCTGCAGGGCGAGCGCGAGCGGGCGGCCGATAACAAGTCGCTCGGGCGTTTCGACCTCTCGGACATCCCGCCGGCGCCACGTGGTGTGCCGCAGATCGAGGTCAAGTTCGACATCGACGCCAACGGCATCCTGAACGTGCACGCCAAGGACAAGGCCACTGGCAAAGAGCAGTCGATTGTCATCAAGGCCAGCTCCGGTCTCTCGGACGACGAGGTCGAGCGGATGGTCAAGGACGCCGAGGCGCATGCCGAGGACGACCGCAAGTTCCATGAGTTGGTTGGCGCCCGTAATCAGGCCGACTCGATGATCCATGCGACGCAGAAGTCGATGGAGCAATTGGGCGACGACAAGCTCGAGGCCGGTGAAAAGGATCGCATCGAGAGCACCATCAAGGAACTCGAGGAGGCGATGAAGGGCGAGGACAAGGACAAGATCGAGTCTCTGACCAAGGCCCTCGGCGAGGCCTCGGGTAAGATGGCCGAGCGGCTGTACGCCCAAGATCAGGGTGGCGAAGGCGGTGCTGGCCCGACAGGGGATGCGGGTGACGCTGCGGGTGCCGGCCCCAAGGCCGAAGCTGATGATGTCGTCGACGCCGAATTCGAAGAGGTCAAGGACGAGAAGCGCTAAACCGCCCAAGGCTCAGAGCGCCTGCGCTCCGCTCCAGCCCGGGCTACGGCGCGTGGGTGCAGGCCCGCGCGCCGTTTCCTTTTCGATGGCGCCTTGCCCTGATACTTTCTTTCCAACGACTGACCGATTACGCGAATGTCCCAGCGCGATTACTACGAAGTCCTCGGCCTGAGCCGAAATGCCAGCGAGCAGGACATCAAGAAGGCGTTTCGGCGTCTCGCCATGAAATATCATCCGGATCGTAATCCCGATGACGCAGACGCCTTAGCCAATTTTAAGGAGGCCAAGGAGGCGCATGATGTCTTGACGGATGCCCGAAAACGCAGTGCCTACGACCAATTCGGCCATGCCGGCGTCAGTGGTCAAGGTGGGTTCGGCGGAGGTCCGGGTGACTTCGCTGGTGGTGGCTTCTCGGACATCTTTGGCGATGTCTTCGGTGACATCTTCGGCGGTCGTGGTGGCGGCCGGCGCACTGCGCGCGGTGCCGATCTACGCTATGACCTAGGGCTGACCTTGGAGGAGGCGGTTGCTGGGAAGGATGTCACGATCCGCATCCCGACCACCGTCGAGTGCCATCACTGCGGGGGCAGCGGCGCTAAGCCTGGCACCCGGCCTAAGGAATGCCCGACCTGTCGCGGCGCTGGTCAGGTACGGATGCAGCAGGGCTTCTTTTCGATCCAACAGACTTGCCCGGAATGTCGCGGCACCGGAAAGGTGGTGGAAGAGGCCTGTCGCCACTGCCGTGGCGCTGGCCGATTAAAGGAGGAGAAGACGCTGTCGGTGAAGGTCCCGGCCGGTGTCGACACTGGCGACCGCATCCGGCTGGCAGGTGAGGGCGAGGCAAGCGAGCATGGTGGGGTGTCCGGTGATCTGTATGTACAGGTTGTGGTTGAAGACCATCCGATCTTCAAACGCGAGGATAGCCACCTATTCTGCGAGGTGCCGATCAGCTTTGTCACCGCCGCGCTCGGTGGCGAGCTCGAGGTGCCGACCCTAAACGGTAAGGTCGTGCTCAAGGTTCCGGCTGGCACCCAAACTGGTAAGCTGTTTCGGATGCGCGGCAAGGGCGTTAAGCCAGTGCGCGGTGGGCCAGTTGGCGATTTGCTCTGCCGTGTGATCGTCGAGACTCCGGTCAACCTCACGGAACGTCAAAAGGAGCTGCTACGTGAGTTTGAGGACAGCGTCAGCGCCGGTGGCAAGCACCACAGTCCCCAGTCCAGCTCCTGGCTCGACGGCGTCAAGCACTTTTTCGAGAAGATGGGGCTCTAGCCCGGGAGAAGACGCATGGAACCGATTCGTGTAGCCATTGCCGGCGCCGGCGGTCGGATGGGGCGAACCCTCATTACCGCAGCGCATGGGACCGAAGGTCTCCGGGTGACTGCCGCCACCGAACATTCCGACAGCGCATTGGTTGGTGTTGATGCCGGCGAGCTAGCGGGTATCGGGCATATCGGCGCCCCGATTCGCCCAGATCTGGATGAAGTGCTGGCGGATTTTGACGTCTTGATCGATTTCACTACGCCGCGTGCAACCATGCACCATCTCGAACTCTGTCGCGATGCGCGCTGCCGCATGGTGATTGGCACCACTGGGCTGACCCCTGAGCAGCGCGAGGCGGTGAGCGAAGCGGCCATTGATACTGCGGTCGTCCTGGCCCCGAACATGAGCGTTGGGGTCAATCTCTGCTTCAAGCTGTTAGACCTTGCCGCTCGTGTCATGGGCGACGATGTCGATATCGAGATCGTCGAGGCCCATCACCGCCACAAGATCGATGCGCCCTCGGGCACGGCGCTGCGCATGGGTGAGGTGATCGCCGACGCCCTAGGGCGCGACCTCGGCGAGGTGGCCATTTATGGGCGCCAAGGCCAGACCGGTGCTCGCGACCGCCAGACCATCGGCTTTGAGACCATTCGTGCCGGCGATACCGTCGGCGAGCATAGTGTTTGGTTCGCTACCGACGGTGAGCGTGTCGAGATCGCTCACAAGGCGACCAACCGCATGACCTTTGCGCGCGGCGCCTGCCGGGCAGCGCGCTGGATCGCGGAGCGCGATCGGGGTCAATTCGATATGCAGGATGTCTTGGGCTTAAGGGACTAGGCCAGCTGATGCTGTTGACGCATGTAGTTATAGACCAAGCCTGAGACCTCGCGCATCGCGTTGCTGCGGTTGGTGATCCAGGTTCCGTAGTAGTTGGTGCGCGAATTCTTCTCGATGATCCCGATAAAGGTGTAGGGTCGTGGGCGACCACGTCGATCGTAGCACTCGATAATGCCCATGTTGCCGCACAGCATGGCTGTTGAACCGGTCTTATCATAGACGCTTATGTTCGAGGGCATCCCCGCCACCCGTTTGGTGATGCGGTCGTGGTTGGGTAAGGCCATGAGGTCTCGGACCTCGTTGGTGTTCGGCATCCGGTTGTTCCAGAGCGCCCACAGGAAGCGGCTGTAGTCGTGCGCCGAGGCCAGATTGCGATAGGTGCGACCGTTCGCCGGGATGTACTCGACGATGCTGGTTTGCTGAAACACCCCAGGCGCATGGCGCTTGAGCACGCGCTCGACATCCTTGGGACCGTTGCCGCCGTTGTACCGGCTCACGATCTGCATAATCTCGGTGGTGGCGGTGTTGCTGCTGTTGCGAATCATCGCTTCCATGCTGTCCCGAATCGCACCGGTATAGCGCAACTTTGAGCCGCGCTCCTTCATCGTGTAGAAAAAGGCCTGCGCCACGAACGGCTTCAGCATGCTGGCCGCTTGGCGCGGCACGTCCTCATTGATAGAGACCAGCTTCTTGGTGCCAGTAAAGTCGTAGACCGACCAAGACGTCTGCTCGTCGGAGCGGATCAGACCTTCTGCGCGCTGCCGCTTCACCAGCCGAACCAACTGGCTCTGCAATGTTGGCATGCGCGCGGCCTCGCTCGGTGCCGGTGCGCCAAGCAACAAGGCGGCGGCTGCGCCCCCAAGGCTGCCGATGAAGTGTCGGCGGTCGACTCTCAAAGACCTGATCTCTTGTTGCCCGCTCATCGTATTGCCCCGATGCGTGGTAAAGCCTGCTGCCTGAAAAATGTGCTGATGCCGGCGCCTGCCAGCAGGCGCCGTCCCCCGCATCAGCGTCCCCCTGACAAGAGGAGGATAGGCCGAGCAGGCAAGAAAAACAAGGTGAGATGAAAAAAAATAGCTGCACAGTCAGGGCGATCGATAACATTTCTCGACAGCAGCTAATGGTTTTCTGGATGGTTGTTGATGCCGAGCTTGACCCCGATGAGCTGCCTGAAGCCGCTCATGCTTAGGCTCAGGCTTTGGGTTCGTAGCGGGCGAGCGCCTCGTCGATCTTAAGCGTTAGCCGGTCCTCGATCTGGCCCTTCATCGCCGTCAGCAACAGGCCGAGCTTAATGGTGAGGTCCATGGAGTCGTCCGCGACAGCGATCTGCCCCGAGATGCCGGATCGTTTGAAATACAGCACATCGCCATCCCAATGATACTCCGCGCCATACTCGTCGCGAACCCGGGCAGCGATGCGCTCGACCTCGGCGCGCGCTGCCTCAAGTCCAAGATGATGCGGGCGGGCGACGTGGATATTCGACATAAGGGTTTCTCTGATCAGCTGGCGGCGACACCCTAGTGTAATGTTGCAGGCTGCTGGAGTGCACGGCGGTAGGCCGCCGAGCGGCGGTCGCCACCGCGGGGCCGGGGTCGCGCCCTGCGATTGAGCTTATCTTCGACAGTCTGGCAGAAATGCTCATCGCCAAGGACCCAGGCCTTGTTGGTTGCGGTTCTGATGCGCTCGATCAACTGTTGTCGAAGGGGATACTCGAACTGGGCACGATAGGCCTGTTGTTGGCGCTCCGATCCCTCGCCAAGCGCCCGATAGACCTGATGTGGTCTGGTCAGTTCGTCCTCGAGCCCAAGCGCATTGGCGGCGTAGCTTGACCAGTCATAGTCCTCGGCAGCGTCGACGAGCTTGGCGCGCACCGCATTGGTTTCGATATACCGGCTCACCGCCAGCAAAAACCCCTCGGGGTCGAGCAGGGTGGCGCGATAGCGGCCTTCCCAAAGGGTCCCTTTGCGCCGATAGCGGCCATTGACGTGTTGCACAAAGTACCGGCCTGTGTACTGCATGAGCTTGCCGATGCCGTCGTCTTGCCAAGGCGTGAGCAGCAGATGAAAGTGGTCTGGCATCAGCACATAGGCGTGGACATCGCAATGGAACTTGTCTGCCGCATCGCAGAGCCGACCCCAGAGGAACCAGTAGTCCTCCTCATCGCGCAAGATGGCCTGATGATTGTTGCCACGTTGAATCACGTGCTGCGGAAAACCCGGTAGCACAAAGCGGGGAAGACGAGCCATGGAACGATTACTCCCTCTCAGCAATAGGGCCTGATCCCAGTATAGACGATCGATAGGGCAGGGTCGGATTGCGCTGCGGCCAGAGTCCAGCCTGCGGTACAATCGACCGCTTTTCATCCAGCGGAGACCCACTTGGAAGACATCAACCCGATTCGTGCTCAGATCGCTGACCTCAAGGGGCGCCTCGAACTCCTTAGGGGGTATCTTTGACGTCGTCGGCAAGCAAGAACGCCTGACCGAGGTCCTGCGCGAACTCGAGGAGCCCGAGGTCTGGTCCGATCCCGAGCGCGCACAGGCGCTTGGACGCGAGCGCGCCTCGCTCGAGACCGTGGTCAGCACGGTCAAGGATCTTGACGAAGGTCTCGCCGATGCCGATGACCTGTTGGCGATGGCCGCCGATGAAGAGGATGCCGAGACGGTCGCGGCCGTTCTCGCCGACCTGCAAGGTTACGAGAAACGCGTCGGCGATCTCGAGTTCCGACGCATGTTCTCCGGCGAGATGGACCCCAAGAACGCCTTCATCGATATCCAGGCTGGCTCCGGCGGGACCGAGGCGCAGGATTGGGCTGAGATGCTGCTGCGTATGTACCTGCGCTGGGCGGAGACCCACGACTTCAAGGCCGAGCTGACCGAGGTCTCGCCGGGTGATGTGGCAGGCATCAAATCGGCCACAGTGTCGGTCGAGGGCGATTATGCCTTCGGCTGGCTGCGCACTGAGACCGGGGTCCACCGGTTGGTGCGCAAGTCGCCGTTCGACTCGGGCAACCGGCGCCACACCTCGTTTGCGGCGGTGTTCGTCTCACCCGAAATCGACGACTCGTTCGAGGTCGAGATCAACCCGGCCGACCTGCGTATCGATGTCTATCGTGCGTCCGGTGCTGGTGGTCAGCACGTCAACCGAACCGAATCGGCGGTGCGCATCACCCATCTGCCCACCAACGCCGTCACCCAATGCCAGAACGGCCGCTCGCAGCACGCCAACAAGGATCAGGCGATGAAGCAGCTCAAGGCCAAGCTCTATGAGATGGAGATGCAGAAGCGTCGCAGCGAGCAGCAGGCGCTGGAAGAGAGCAAGTCCGATATCGGCTGGGGCAGCCAGATCCGTTCCTATGTGCTGGATCAATCCCGGATCAAAGATCTTCGCACCAATGTCGAGACAGGGAATACCCAGGCCGTGCTCGATGGCGGCCTTGATCCCTTCATTGAGGCGAGTCTGAAGAGCGGGCTTTGAAGCTTGAAGGGTGAAGGGTGAAGACGCCGCGGAATTTGTGTTGGGGGGTCGCTGTCTGCGACTTTGGCTGGCGGCCCTGACTGGAAGAGAGTTAAGCGCGGGTGCTTTGGGCATCCGCTACCTGAGCTGATTGGGCTGCTGCGGTTGCCCTTGAGAGATTTTTGGAGCTATGAACCAGACGCAGCCGAACGACCGCAACGAGGTCTCCTCGCAGCCGGAGCAGGATGAGAATAAGCTGATTGCGCAGCGGCGTGAGAAGCTGAATGCGATCCGCGAGCAGGGCGTTGCCTTCCCCAATGACTTTCGCCGCAACGTGGTGGCTGGGGAGCTGCATGCGCACTATGCCGAGATGGATGGCGCTGAACTCGAGACACGTAATGTGCGCGCCAAGATCGCCGGTCGTCTGATGAGCCGGCGGGTGATGGGCAAGGCGAGCTTCGCGCACTTGCAGGATATGAGCGGTCGCATCCAGCTGTTCGTGCAGCGCGATCTGCTCGGTACCGATGAGTACGCCTGGTTCAAGAAGGAGCTGGATATTGGCGACATCGTCGGTGCCTCCGGCCAGTTGTTCAAGACCAAAACAGGCGAGCTGTCGCTCAAGGTCGATCAGCTGCGGCTGCTGACCAAGTCCTTGCGGCCGCTACCAGAGAAGTGGCATGGGCTGGCTGATACCGAGAGCCGTTATCGCCAGCGTTATCTCGACCTGATCATGAACGAGGCCGCGCGTGAGACCTTTCGTGTGCGCACGCAGTTGGTGCAGGCGATCCGCGATTTCCTCAACCAGCGCAATTTCCTCGAGGTCGAGACGCCAATGATGCAGGCGATCCCGGGCGGCGCCGTCGCTCGGCCCTTCGTCACCCATCACAACGCGCTCGACATGCAGTTGTTCCTGCGCATCGCGCCCGAGCTGTATCTCAAGCGCTTGGTCGTCGGCGGCTTTGAAAGCGTCTACGAGATCAACCGCAACTTCCGCAACGAGGGGCTCTCGACGCGCCACAACCCCGAGTTCACGATGCTCGAACTTTATCAGGCCTATGCGGATTACCGCGACCTGATGGATCTGACCGAGACCCTGCTGCGCGAGCTCGCCGAGCGCGTGCTTGGCAGCACCCAGATCCAGTATCAGGGCGAGACCTATGACTTCGCGCAGCCGTTCCAGCGTCTTACCGTGCGCGAGTCGA
>CAZEZH010000072.1:0-16411 GCA_964516305.1 uncultured Halochromatium sp.
CCTGAGCCTGAGCCTGAGCCTGAGCCTGAGCCTGAGCCTGAGCCTGAGCCTGAGCTACAAACGCTAAGCCCCGAGGCATTAACGGCATCAGGCAGCGCAGACGATCTTCAATGGCCCATTCTTGCGAGTCTGCCTGATGATCAAGAGGCAGATGCGGAATCTGATCCTGAGCGTTCTCTCACCGTGTTACCTGCCGACGACGAGGGTGATCTGGATCGGAGCCCGACTGCCGTCCCAACAGCAGCGACAGTTGATGAACGCTGGCCCCTCGAGGCCGGCGATGGTTGGGATGAGATCGCCCTCAAGCTCGATCTGGCACACGCCTATCTAGACATGGGCGACCGGGATGCTGCCAGCGCCATCCTGAAGGAGGTGATTGCCGGAGGGCGTGAAGAGCAGCGGCGCGAGGCAGAGTTCCTGTTGGCTGGGCTGGGTTGGGTGGAATGACGGAGGGGCGGCGATCGGCACTGGTCGGCGAGGAGGAGGCAACGAGCACGGCCGATTCCGCGCAGGGTCCGGGCATGCATCGGATCGCGCTTGGCGTCGAATACCTGGGTAGCAACTACTGCGGCTGGCAGTTTCAGCGTCACGACATCAGCGTGCAGCAGGTCTTGGAGCAGGCGCTCACACGGGTCGCTGATCGGCCGATCAAGGTCCATTGTGCCGGCCGCACTGACGCCGGGGTGCACGCCACTGGGCAGGTGGTGCATTTCGAGACAGCGGTCCAGCGGCCGGAGCGTGCCTGGACCTTGGGCGTGAACGCAAACCTGCCGGACGATGTCGCGGTGCGCTGGGCGCGACCGGTTGACGCCAGCTTTCATGCGCGCTTCTCGGCCATGGCTCGGCATTATCGCTATCTGATCCTGCGCCGGCCGGTGCGCTCGGCACTCTGGCATCAGCGGGCACTCTGGACCCATCGGTCGCTGTCGATAACGCCGATGCAGGAGGCGTCCGCGGCGCTGCTAGGGCGACATGATTTCACCAGTTTCCGCGCCCTGGCCTGTCAAGCCAAGAGTCCGGTGCGCACCTTGCACTATCTTGATTTGACCGAGCGTGGCGACCTGCTCGAGCTTCGCGTAGGCGCCGATGGCTTTCTGCATCATATGGTCCGGAACCTGGTCGGCGTGCTGATCGCGATTGGGCGCGGAGATCGGCCTGCCAGCTGGGCTGCCGAGCTGCTGGCGCTGAAGGATCGCGCGCGCGGTGGCGTCACCGCACCGGCGCAAGGCCTTTATCTCGTGCAGGTCGATTATCCGGCGACCTTTGGATTGCCGCGGGACCTGGAGGATCAATGGCTAGACGTGCGGGATGCAGGTGATCGGGAACCAGACGATTTGAAGCCAGATGGCCGAGGTTCGGGCCAGGGTGGACCCGCTAAGGGTGGCTCAGGCGGCGATGCGCCAGAAGATGATGGACCAGACGCTAGTGGACAAGACTATGCTGGTCAGGGCGGCTGCGGGCCAGACGAGGATGGGCTTGCTGTGATCTAATGCGCGGTTTCTGATACGGACAGCGTTGTCGATGCGAACGCGGGTCAAGTTCTGTGGTCTCACCCGGCTTGCGGATGTCGATGCGGCGGTCGCGCTCGGGGTCGATGCGATTGGGCTAGTCTTTCACCCGGCCAGCCCCCGCGGTGTCGATGCAACGCAGGCGGCGCAACTGGTCGCCGCAGTGCCAGCATTCGTGACCACGGTCGGTTTGTTCGTGGATGCCGAGGCCGATCGCGTTCGATCCGTGCTCGAGCATGTGCCGCTTGCTGCGCTGCAGTTCCACGGGGCTGAGCCAGCCGACTATTGCCGCAGCTTCGGCCGGCCCTGGATCAAGTCGGTTGCGGTGCGCCCCGGCGTCGATCTCAAGGCGGAGGCGCAGCGCTACGAAGACGCCAGTTCGCTGCTGCTCGATACCTACGATCCTGCGCTCGCTGGTGGCACGGGCCGCAGCTTTGACTGGGGCCTGGTGCCAGTTCAGCAGGCGCAGCGGATCATCCTCGCCGGCGGTCTCACGGCGGCCAATGTGGCGGATGCAATCCGCCAGCTGCGCCCCTATGCGGTGGATGTGAGCGGTGGGATCGAGCAGGCGAAGGGCGTCAAGGACCCAGACAAGATGACAGACTTCATGAAAGGTGTAAGTGATGGCAACCAGAGCTGATGATCTCGGACTCGGTAAGCCGCCGGTGATGGCGGCGGAGCCTTATCAGTGGCCCGATGCCCGCGGCCACTTTGGCCCCTATGGCGGGATGTTCGTCCCCGAAACCCTGATGCATCCGCTGACCGAGCTGCGCCAGGCTTACGAACGTTATCTTGGTGATCCGGACTTCCTGCGTGAGCTCGATGCCGACCTGCGCGACTATGTCGGCCGTCCGTCGCCGGTCTACCATGCCGAGCGTTGGAGCCGTGAGCTGGGCGGCGCGCAGATCTTCCTTAAGCGCGAAGACCTCAATCATACCGGCGCCCACAAGGTGAACAACACCATCGGCCAAGCGTTGCTGGCGCGGCGCATGGGCAAGACCCGCATCATCGCCGAGACCGGTGCCGGCCAACACGGCGTTGCCAGCGCAACGGTTGCGGCTCGGCTCGGGCTCGAATGCGTGGTTTATATGGGCGAGGTCGATGTCGCACGTCAGGAGGCCAATGTCTACCGGATGCGCCTCCTCGGCGCCGAGGTGGTCGCGGTCAAGTCCGGCACCCGGACGCTGAAGGATGCACTGAACGAGGCCATGCGCGATTGGGTCACCAACGTCGACAACACCTTCTACATCATCGGCACCGTGGCCGGGCCGCATCCCTATCCAGCGATGGTGCGCGACTTTCAATCGGTGATCGGTCGCGAGGCGCGTGGGCAGATGCTCGAGCAGACCGGTCGGCTGCCGGATGTGGTGATGGCTTGCGTCGGGGGTGGCTCCAATGCCATCGGACTCTTCCATCCGTTCATCGAGGATACCGAAGTCGCGATGATCGGCGTCGAGGCCGCTGGCGATGGGCTCGACAGCGGACGCCATGCGGCGCCGCTCTGTGCTGGTGAGCCTGGTGTGCTGCATGGCAACCGCACCTATCTGATGGAAGATGCCAACGGGCAGATCCGCGAGACCCATTCGGTCTCGGCCGGGCTCGATTATCCGGGCGTTGGCCCCGAGCATGCTTGGCTCAAAGATACCGGCCGGGCCAGCTATGTTGCAGTGACCGATGACGAGGCACTAGCCGCCTTCCATGGCCTGACTCGCACTGAGGGCATCATCCCCGCACTCGAGACCAGTCATGCGCTGGCGCAGGCGGCTAAGCTGGCGCCGACGATGCGCAAGGATCAAAGTATCCTGATCAATCTCTCAGGACGTGGCGATAAGGACATGCAGACCGTTGCGCAGATGGATGGGCTGAAGCTATGAGCCGCATTCAGAGTCTGTTCGAGCGACTAAAGGGTGAGGGACGCACCGCCCTGATCCCATTCATCACTGCCGGTGATCCAACGCCTGAGCTGACCCTGGAGCTGATGCATCGAATGGTTGCCGCCGGCGCCGATCTCATCGAACTTGGGGTGCCGTTCTCGGACCCGATTGCCGACGGGCCGGTGATTCAACGCGCGACCGAGCGGGCATTGGCACAAGGCGTCTCATTGCGGGATGTGCTCGGCATCGTTCGCCGCTTCCGTGAGACCGATGATCAGACGCCTGTGGTCCTGATGGGCTACCTGAACCCGATCGAGGTGATGGGCAGCGCGGCCTTCGCTCAAGCCGCGTGCGAGGTTGGCATGGACGGCGCGCTGATCGTGGATGTGCCGCCGGAAGAGAGTCATGAGCTGGTCGATGCGGTCAAGGAGCAAGGACTGGACCTGGTCTACCTGCTGGCACCGACCTCGGATGCGGCGCGCATTGAGGCGATCGCTGAGGTTGCATCAGGCTTTGTCTACTATGTCTCGGTCAAAGGGGTGACCGGTGCCGGCAATCTCGATGTCGACCAGGTTAGCGCCAAGTTGGATGCGATTCGCGCGCGCATTGACCTGCCGGTCGGAGTCGGCTTTGGGATCAGGGATGCTGCCGCTGCGGCGCAGGTGGCGCGCGTCGCCGATGCCGTCATCGTCGGCAGCGCCATCGTTGGCCGTATCGAGGCGCTGGCTCAGGAGGGTCAGGCTGATCGGATACCCGCAGTTGTTGGCGATTTCCTCGGCGAGCTACGGGCCGCCATCGATGAGACCAACTTAGGAGGCCAGCATGGCTGAAAAGACCGCCCGCGGTGAGGCGATGAGCTGGTTCGAGAAGCTCATCCCCAGTCGAATCCGGACCGAGGCCATCAGCAAGCGTGCGGTGCCCGAGGGTCTCTGGGATAAGTGTCCTGGCTGCAATGCAGTGCTGTATCGGGCCGAGCTTGAGCGCAACCTCGAGGTCTGCCCAAAGTGCGGTCACCATAATCGGGTCCTTGCGCGTAAGCGCCTCGAGTATTTCCTCGACCCGGAATCGGCCGAGGAGATCGGCGCCGATCTGGAGTCGACCGATCCGCTCAAGTTCAAGGATATGAAGAAGTACAAGGATCGGCTCAGCCAGGCCCAGAAGCAGACCGGGGAGCGGGAGGCGCTGATCGTCATGCGCGGCCAGCTCAAGGGCATGGCCTGCGTCGCGGCCGCGTTCGAATTCCGCTTCATGGGTGGGTCCATGGGTTCGGTGGTCGGCGAGCGCTTCGTGCGTGGTGTCGATGCGGCGCTGGAGCAGAATGGCGCCCTGGTCTGCTTCTCGGCCAGTGGCGGTGCGCGCATGCAGGAGTCGCTGCTCTCGTTGTTCCAGATGGCAAAGACGAGCGCGGCACTGGGTCGGCTGCGCGAGGCGCAGCTGCCGTTCATCTCGGTCATGACCGACCCAACCATGGGTGGCGTCTCGGCCAGTCTGGCGATGCTGGGTGATATCAACATCGCCGAGCCGGGCGCGCTGATCGGGTTTGCCGGTCCGCGGGTGATCGAGCAGACCGTGCGTGAGACCCTGCCCGATGGCTTTCAGCGCAGCGAATTCTTGCTTGAACACGGGGCGTTGGACCAGATCTGCGATCGACGCGAACTGCGTGATCGGATCAGTGATCTGATCGCGATGCTGATGCGCCGCTCGCTGCTCGAGCTAGACGGGCCAGTAGACCGCAGCGGCTCCACCGAGCTGGTAGTCGCTGAGTCACGCGCCCTGTTGCCGGGCCCGCTCTGAGCAGGGTGGCTTTGAGACGTATCGGGTCTTCCGGCCCGGATCTGGCCGATTCTGGTCTGACCGATCGAGCATTCACCTTGCAGCACCCCTCAAGCCCGCGGTTTCAGACCCTGACGGACTGGCTCGCCTGGCAGGAGACGCTGCATCCGAGCCGGATCGACCTCAGGCTCGAGCGCGTGGGCGCGGTCTGGCAGCAGCTCCACCCTGAACTCCCTCCAGGGCGGCTGCCCTGTCCTGTGATCACGGTGGGTGGTACCAATGGCAAGGGCTCCTGTGTCGCCTATCTCGAGGCCTGGTCTCTGGCGGCTGGCTACCGCTGTGGTGCCTATACCTCTCCGCATCTGTTGCAATACAACGAGCGCGTTCGAATCGACGGCGAGATGGCGGCTGACGAGGATCTTTGTGCGGCCTTCGCCCGCATCGATCAGGCCCGAGGCGATGCCTCGCTGACCTATTTCGAATTCGGCACCCTTGCGGCGCTGGACCTCTTTGTGCGTGCTGGTGTCGAGGTCGCCGTGCTTGAGGTCGGCCTTGGTGGTCGTCTCGATGCGGTGAATATCATCGACGCCGATGTCGCGTTGGTTGCCAGTATCGGCTATGACCATACCGCTTGGCTTGGTGATACCCTCGAGCAGATTGCCTTTGAGAAGGCCGGCATCTTCCGCTCCGGGCGTCCGGCCGTGATTGGGCAGCGTGACGCGCCCCCGCGCTTGCGCGGGCGCGCCGAAGAGATTGGCGCGCTGCCAATGCAGCTCGGACAGGAGCTTGACTGGACCTCGGAGGGGGGACAATGGGCCTGGCGCGGGCCCAATGACAAACGGCATCGCGCGCTGCCGGTGCCGGCATTGCGTGGCCGACAGCAGTCCGATAACGCGGCCGCAGCACTCTGCGCGTTGGAGCAACTCAGCGACCGACTTCCGATCAACCTGGCAGCCATTCGTCAGGGGCTGTTGCGCGTGACCATCGCCGGACGTTTCACGGTGCTGCCGGGGCATCCGACCTGGGTTCTGGATGTGGCGCATAATGATCAGGCAGCGCTGGCCTTGGCCGAGAACCTGGCCCGCTATCCCTGTGCTGGGCGCCGCCTGGCGGTGCTGTCGTTGCTCGCCGACAAGGACGCAGGTGCCGTGATTGCGCCGCTCGCGCCGTTGATTCAGGGTTGGCACTTTGGGCTAGCGGCAAGCAATCGAGCAATGGCGTTGGATGAGTTGACTGCGGCCTTGGCCGATAGCGCGCCAAGAGTAGCCTACAGGCGGCATCCGGACCTCGATCAGGCGCTCGCTGCAGCCGCGGCGGAGGCCGAGTCGGATGATCTTATCCTGGTCTTCGGCTCCTTCATGACCGTCGAGGCGGCGCTGCGCAGTCGGATCATCCCTACTGTATAATCAATGGTTGTTCAATGAGCGAGTACCCTGGGGCATGACGCGGATGGATGAGGCGGCTAAGAGACGACTGGTCGGGGCGGCGGTATTGGTCGCGCTGGCGGTGATCTTTGTGCCGATGCTGGTGGAGCAGGGCGATGATGGTGTCGGTGAGCCGATCGTGATCCCTGACGCGCCAGATGTGGATGACGCGCCCGACCAACCGCTACCTGAGCCGGATGATCTTCTCATGCCGCTGCCGACGCCCAAGCCACCGCCGTCGGCGCTCGATGTTGAACCCGACCCGGCCGGAGTTCGCTCGGCTCCGCCCAGCGAAGCAGCGGCATCGTCGGCCCAGCAGCGCTCAACTGAGCCGAGCGCTCAAGCATCGACAACGCCTGCCGATCAGGGCCGCAGCGCTAGCACAGACCTGGCTCCTGCCGGGCCCAAGCCGGTGCCACCAGGGACCAATGCCTGGGTGATCCAAGTCGCCAGCCTCGGCTCGCCGGAGGCAGCACGGTCGCTGCAAGACGAGTTGCGCTCCAAGGGCTATCCGGCCTTTGTCGAGCAAGCCGATGTGCGCGGGCGTCGCTACTACCGAGTCCGTATCGGGCCTGAGGTCGAGCGTGCGCGGGCAGAGCGGCTCGCCGAGCGGCTTGCGGCTGACACGGGCGGAAAACCCCTGGTGCAGAGCTACCCCTGAGTCTGCTATGGCTCCCGTGGGTGTGCGATCCTCGGCGCGGCCGTAATCTGGTGGTCTCGCGCTGGTTTTTACGCGGAGCCGCCGGCTATTTCATCCACTGTTCTTCAAGACGGGACTCGATGACGGTTAAACAGCAAGAGGCCCGTCGCTTCGCTTAGGCAGGACCAACTATGATCTGGGTTGATTACGTCATCATCGCCATCATCGCGCTCTCGGCGCTCATTGGGCTGGCGCGCGGGTTGGTGCGGGAGGTGATCTCACTCGTGGTCTGGGTCGCTGCACTGGCGGCCGCTTGGCTATTCTACGAACCCTTGGCGCTCGAACTCACGCCTTGGATCTCGACACCCTCGTTACGGATCGGGGTTGCGGTCTTGATTCTCGTGTTTGCTGTGCTGATCGCTGGGGCTATCTTTGGTTACATGCTCGCGACCCTGATCGATAAGACTGGGCTGAGCGGCACCGATCGGCTCTTGGGTGTGATCTTCGGCGCCGCGCGTGGTGCGGTCTTGGTTGCCCTGGTGGTGTTTCTGGCCTCGCTGACACCGATCACGGAGGACCCCTGGTGGAGTCAATCGCAACTGCTGGATCAGTTCAAGATTTTCGCCGATTGGATGTTGGCGCAGGTGCCTCCGGACGTCACTGAGCGCATCAAGGCGCTGTGAGCTAAGCCCCATGTGTGGAATCGTCGGTATCGTCGGCAAGTCGCCGATCAATCAGATCCTCTATGACGCCCTGCTGGTGCTGCAGCATCGGGGTCAGGATGCCGCGGGCATCGTCACCAGCGACAGCAAGAAGCTGCACATGCGCAAGGATACGGGCTTGGCTCGGGATGTGTTCCGAACCCGTCACATGCTGCGCCTGCGCGGCAATATGGGCATCGGCCACGTGCGCTATCCGACCGCCGGTGGCTCCTGTTCCTCGGAGGCACAGCCCTTTTATGTGAACTCTCCCTATGGGATCGTGCTCGCCCATAACGGCAATCTGACCAATGCCGACGAGCTCAAGCGCGATGTCTTCGTCGACGATCTGCGCCATATCAACACCGAATCCGATTCCGAAATCCTGCTCAACGTCTTCGCGCACGAGTTGCAGCTGCAGAACAAGCTGCGCATCGACGAGCAGGACATCTTCCGCGCTGTTGAGGGCGTGCATCGGCGCTGTAAAGGCGGCTATGCTGCAGTTGCGATGATCCCCGGCTTTGGTGTCTTCGGCTTCCGCGATCCGCATGGCATTCGGCCGGTGGTCTATGGCAAGCGCGAGACTGAGGCCGGCGACGAGTACATCATCGCCTCCGAGAGTGTGGCGCTCGACACCATCGGTTTCGAGCTGGTCGGTGACGTGGCTCCGGGCGAGTGTGTCTTCATCGACAGCAAAGGCAATCTGCACACCAAGCAATGCGCGCCGCAGCCGGTGCTCTCGCCCTGCATCTTTGAGTTCGTCTACTTCGCGCGGCCGGACTCGATCATCGACAACATCTCGGTGCACAAGGCGCGTTCGCGAATGGGCAAGAAGCTCGCGAGCAAGATCAAACGGGTCTGGCCGGGTCACGACATCGACGTCGTCATCCCGGTGCCCGATACCAGCCGCACCGCGGCCTTGCAACTGGCCAATCATCTCGGTGTGCCCTATGCCGAGGGGTTCATCAAGAACCGCTACATTGGCCGCACCTTCATCATGCCGGGCCAGCAGGTGCGCAAGAAGTCGGTGCGGCAAAAGCTGAACGCGATCGATCTCGAGTTTCGTAAGAAGAACGTGCTCTTGGTCGATGATTCCATCGTGCGCGGGACGACATCGCAGCAGATCATCCAGATGGCGCGCGATGCCGGTGCGCGGCGGGTCTATTTCGCCTCGGCCGCGCCGCCGGTGCGGTATCCGAATGTCTACGGCATCGATATGCCGTCGGCCAGCGAGCTGATTGCGCACGATCGTACCGAGGCCGAGATCGAGGAAGAACTCGGCGCCGACCGGCTGTTCTTCCAAGACCTCGATGATCTCATCGACGCGGTGCAGAAGCGCGGCAAGAGCCTGGTCGACCGCTTTGACACCTCGGTCTTTGATGGGGTCTATGTGACTGGCGACGTGACCCTAGGCTACCTCGAGGAGCTGGAGCGGGCGCGCAATGATGGCGCCAAGGAAGAGCGTCAGTCGCGCCAGGATGAGACTGTGATCGAGCTCTACAACACCGCATGAATCTAGCGACCCGCGCGATCCGCACCGGGCATCAGCGCACCGCCGAGGGTGAGCACTGCGAGCCGATCTTTGCCACCTCGAGTTTCGTTTTCGAGAGTGCGGCTGAGGCCGCGGCCCGCTTTTCTGGCGAGCAGCCGGGAAATATCTACTCGCGTTTCACCAATCCGACCGTGCGCGCCTTTGAGCAGCGGCTTGCGGCGATGGAGGCTGGTGAGTCTTGTGTCGCCACGGCGTCGGGAATGGCAGCGATCCTAGCGACCTGTATGGGGCTGTTGCAGGCTGGCGATCGTATCCTCGCCGCCCGCAGTCTGTTCGGCAGCACCACGATGCTGTTCGACAAGTATCTCGCCCGCTTTGGCATCGACACCGACTATGTCCCGCTCAGCGACCTTGATGCCTGGGCTGCCGCGATCCGGCCCGAGACCAAGCTGCTGTTCGCCGAAACGCCATCGAACCCGCTGACCGAGATGGTCGCGATTCAGCCGCTGAGCGAGATCGCTCATGCGCAGGGTTGCCTACTGGTGATCGACAACTGCTTCTGCACGCCGGCGCTGCAGCGCCCGCTCGAGCATGGGGCCGATCTGGTGATCCACTCAGCGACCAAGTATCTGGACGGGCAGGGACGCTGCGTTGGCGGTGCGGTGGTCGGTGATGCCAAGCGTGTCGGCGAGGACGTCTATGGCGTGGTGCGCACTGCCGGGCCTTCGCTCAGCCCGTTCAATGCCTGGCTCTTCCTCAAGGGCTTGGAGACACTGCAGTTGCGTATGCGTGCCCATGCCGCGAGTGCTCTGGTGCTGGCGCAATGGCTGGATCAGCATCCTGCGGTTGCGCGGGTCTTCTATCCGGGGCTGCCCGAGCATCCGCAGCATCAGCTCATTGCGACCGGTCCGAATGCCAGGTCTGAGGCACAACAACAGACCGGCGGCGGCATCGTTTCCTTTGAGGTCGCAGCACCCCATCCCAGTCGAGCGAGGGAGGCGGCTTGGTCGGTGATTGACACCACACAGATGCTCTCGATTACCGCCAACCTCGGTGACACCAAGACCACCATCACCCATCCGGCGACCACCACCCACGGCCGCCTGAGCCCCGAGGCGCGAGCTGCAGCGGGGATCAGCGAGGGGCTGATCCGGATCGCCGTTGGACTCGAGGATGTGTCTGATATTCAGGTCGACCTAGCGCGCGGGCTGGAATCCCTCAGTGGTGTGGTCGTCGGCGCTAGTTGAAGATATTCATAGTTCATCGGCCGTTTTCGGCTGCTCTAGACCAATTTGTCGAATTTGCGTTGCAAAATGCAGTTCTATAGCAAGCGAATTGCAGCTGCCTGAGCCGTTCGTCGCCTTCGCCGACTCGAGGGCACTTGCGTGGCGCTGCTCTCTCCCGCTAACCCAACCGGCGTCGTCAAGATGACCGCCGGGGACGCAACTGCCGGATTTAATTTCAAGTCCGCGGCATAGACTTCGGTCTAATTTGAGAGAAGGACCGGCTAGATTCGCCGCGACATCTTCAAAGATACTCTATTTAGGTCTGCAGGCAGCGAGAGGCGGTAAGCAAGCCAGGGGTGGCTTTGCGCTGAGGCACTGCAGTCTTCCGCATCGCTTGCATGTTCAGTTGTAGGCCTTCGGGGCGGCTCGAACTCGGCGGCCCCGGGGGTGGGCGTCTCAGCAGTTCTTACAGATCTCGCGGGTGAATTCCTCGAGCTTATGGGTGTCTGCGGCGAATAGCCGGATGCCTTCGGCAAGCTTGTCGGTTGCCATCGCGTCTTCGTTGATTGCCCAGCGGAAGCCTGCTTCGTCAAAGCTGACGGCGGGGATCTCCATCGAGCGCGCCGCGTCGGCATCGAGCCTCTGCGGTACCGGTCCGTCGGCCTCGGCGAGTTCGGCCAAGAACTTGGGTGCGATGGTCAGATAGTCGCAGCCGGCTAGCTCAAGGATCTCATCGAGGTTGCGGAAGCTGGCGCCCATGACGATGGTCTCGTAGCCGTGGCGCTTGTAGTAGTTGAAGATTTCGGTGACGGATTTGACGCCAGGGTCTTCATCGGCCGGATAGCCAGTGACGTTCTGCGCGTGCTTGTACCAATCGAGGATGCGACCGACGAATGGGGAGATCAGGGTGACGCCGGCCTCGGCGCAGGCGATCGCCTGTGGGAAGCTGAACAGCAGCGTTAGATTACAGTGTACGCCCTGCTTCTCGAGCCGTTCTGCGGCTTGGATGCCCTCCCAGGTTGCGGCGATCTTGAACAGCACTCGCTTGCGCGGATCGATGCCAATATCCTCATAGAGTTGGATCAGACCCTCGGCGCGGGCAATCGTGGCTTCGGTGTCGAATGACAGCCGAGCGTCGATCTCGGTGGAGACGCGCCCGGGGACGATCTTCAGGATCTCGGCGCCAAAGTTGACAGCCAGCTTGTCCATGGTCCACAGGGCATGCTCGTCGGCGTTGTTGCCTTTGTCCTTGCCAAAACTCACCGCGTCTTCAACCAGATGGCGGTAGACTGACATCTGTGCAGCCTTGTAGAGCAGCGAAGGGTTAGTGGTTGAATCCTGCGGCTTGTACTCGGCGATGGCCTCGAAATCGCCTGTGTCGGCGACCACGGTGGTCATGGTCTTGAGTTGCTCGAGCTTGCTCATGCAGTTGCCTCATCTAGATCAGTGATGGTTTGGTGTTCGCCTGAGCGAGCACCATAGTCGATCTCAATGACCATTGTGAACGCTTGTCGTTCAGGTGGCGGCGACCATACAGTGTTCAGGCCTCTGTGCGGTGATTGCTGAGTCAAGAACTGTCGCAATATTGTCATGATTGACGACGCTTCTTTTTACAGTCCTGATTTGACAGCCCCGCACTCTCATGCGGGAGTCAAAGGAGATCCCTGACGCGATGAGTCAAAGGAGCCAAGATAGGCAAGGGACGTTCGAGTTCATCGTGCCACGCGAACTCGAGTACCCCGTGCTGAGCGATGCGATCGGTCAGCTTCTTCCTGCTGTTCGCGAACCGGGCAGCAGGCTGCGTCGTCGACTCTACGATAGCTTCGACTGGCGCCTATTTAATGCTGGCTTTAGCCTCGAATGGTGTTTCGGTGAGGCCGCGACACCGCCCTATCAGCCTTTGAGTGCGCTTCGGACGCCGCTGCCGGATCGACCCATTCTCTGTTGGCGCGATCGGCTGGAGACCGATGCGGCCCCGCTCCAGCAGCCCTTGAGTTCCGAGCCTGGGCTGCTTGCTGAGATGCCATCTGGTCCTGTGCGCGAGCGGCTCGCTGGGTTGCTGGAGATGCGTCGCCTGCTAGCGATGGTTGAACTCACCTCGCAAGAGACGTCGTTGCGCCTGTTGAACGAGGACGAGAAGACGGTTGTTCGGCTGGTCATCGAGCAGAACCGGTTTCGCGAGCCCCATTCTGGCCGCAGCGGAACCCTGGCTTGTCGGCTCAGGTTGCGGCCGGTGAGGGGCTATACTGAGGCCTTCGAGCAGGCGCAAAGGTTGCTCGAGCGGCAACTTGGCTTGAGCGAGCCGAAGCAGTCGCTGTCCGATGAGGCATTGCTCGCCGCGGGGCATCAGCCCGGTTCCTATTCGACCAAACTCGATGAGCGGCTCGACCCGCATCAGCGGGCGGATTTGGCGACCAAGCAGATCCTGCGCGGACTGCTCAAGACGCTCGAGGCCAATATTGACGGCGTGCGTTGTAACCTCGATAGCGAATTCCTTCATGATCTACGCGTTGCGACTCGGCGCACTCGCTCGGCGCTGAGTCAGATCAAAGGGGTCTTTCCCGAGCCTGTCGTCGCCGATTTCAAGCAGCGTTTTGCCTGGCTCCAGCAGGTCACCGGTCCGGTGCGCGATCTGGATGTCTATCTGCTCGACTTCCCGGAGATGGAGCGGCGCTTGCCACCGGTCTTGCGCGATGACTTGAAGCCTTTGCATGAGCAGCTCTTACGGCAGCATGCCGAGGCCCAACGCCAGCTTGCGGGCGCACTCGGGTCGCCGTCATTCAGCAAGCTGTTGCACACCTGGCACGCCTTTCTTGATGCGCCCGTGCCGGATGCTGGAGCCTCTGCTGCCCGCATTGACGAGCAACCCGATACGCTTGACGTCCAGAAGACGGAAAATGACCCTGTCGGTGAGAGGCCCTTGGTCGGCGGCGACCAGCTGTCACCACAGGGGTCACTGCCGGGACAGGCCGCATGGCCAATCAAACAGGTCGCTGATCAGCGCATCCGTAAGATGCTCAAGCGGGTGCGCGCTGAGGGCAGGCTGATCACCGAGGAGTCACCGCCAGAGGATCTGCACGAGCTGCGCAAGAGCTGTAAGAAGCTCCGTTACCTGATGGAGTTCTTCCAGAGTCTGTATCCAAAGGATCGAATTCGCGAACAGATCAAGCAGACCAAGCTGCTGCTCGATAACTTAGGGCGATTTCAGGATACGGCAGTGCAGGCCGAACACCTCCGGGAGCACGCTAAGTCTAGTGCTGGCGAGAACCGACTCCCGCCCGGAACCTTGCTAGCGATGGGCGCCCTGATCGGACAGCTCTTGAACGATCAGGCGCGCGCCCGGGCGGCCTTCGGTGAGGTGTTTGCGGCCTTCGACAACACCGATAATGCCGAACGTTTCAAGCAGTTGCTATCGGTCTGCGCGGAGCCAAGCCCAAGCCTAAGCCCAAGCCAAGGTAGCATCAAACCGAACCCTGCTCTGAGGCCTGATCTCAGTGCTGGCAGTACTCAGGGCGAGCGGCGATGAAGACGCTCGCGGTGTATAGCATCAAGGGTGGGGTCGGTAAGACGACGACCGCGGTGAATCTGGCTTACCTCGCGGCGGCGGAGGGTCGGCGCACCCTGGTCTGGGATCTCGATCCACAAGGGGCGGCGAGCTTCTTCTTTCGCATCAAGCCCAAGGTCAAGGGTGGCGGTAAGGCGCTGCTGCAGCGGCCTAGCGCGTTGGATGCCGCAATCAAAGGGACTGATTTCGACGGGCTCGACCTACTGCCGGCGGATTTCTCCTATCGGCATCTCGATCTGCGGCTCGGCGAGAGTGATAAGCCAAGACGTCAGTTGCAGCGCCTGCTCAAGCCGTTGCGGCGCGATTACGATCTGCTGCTGCTCGATTGCCCGCCCAGTATCTCGACACTGTCTGAGAATGTCTTCGCCGTTGCCGATGCGCTCTTGGTGCCGCTGATTCCGACCACGCTCTCGATTCGCACCCTCGAGCAGCTCGATGACTTCCTGCGCGAGAAGATGCCAAAGCGCGTGCCGCAACTGCTGCCATTCTTTTCAATGACGGATCAGACCAAGGCGCTGCATCGCGGCATCATGCAGAGCGCTTCCGAGCAAGCGCTGCAGATCCTGAGGTCACCGATCCCGGAGATTGCCGAGATCGAACGTATGGGCTTGCATCGGATGCCGATCACTGCTTATGCCGGGAGCGAGATCGCCGCCAATGCCTATCGCGCGCTTTGGCTTGAGGTCAAGCAAGCGGTGGGGGAGGTTTGAAGGGTGAATCTATAAACCGCAGATGCACGCAGATTAAAATATTATAAAACAAGGCCCTAGAAGTTTTATCAAGGCCATCCAACAGGTGAAGCAGTGATGAATAGCAGCATTTCGAAATCTCTGCGTTATCTGCGGTTCAAACGCTCTTTTTAGGCTGAAGGGCTTGGTGGTTTATTCAAGGAGCCGGCCTAGGATGTCGGTGTAGATCGCTGAGAGTTGATCCAGCTCTTCGACGCCTACGCACTCGTTGACTTTGTGGATGGTGGCGTTGATTGGGCCGAGCTCGACGACCTGGGCGCCGGTTGGGGCGATGAAGCGGCCGTCGGAGGTGCCGCCGACGGTTGAGAGTTGGGTTGGCTCGCTGGTGACCTTGAGGATTGCGGCTTGGGTGGCTTCGACTAGGGCGCCTGCTGGGGTCAGGAACGGATGCCCTGAGACTCGCCAGTCGATCTGGTGATCAAGCCCGTGGCGGTCGAGGATGGCGTGGATGCGCCGCTGGAGTGTTTCTGGCGTCTGCTCGGTGGAGAAGCGTAGGTTGAACAGCACCTCCAGTTCGCCGGGGATCACGTTATCGGCGCCGGTGCCGGCGTGGATGTTCGAGATCTGGAAGCTGGTCGGCGGGAAGTGGTCGTTGCCCTGGTCCCAAGCCTCGGTGCAGAGTTCGGCTAAGGCCGGAGCGGCCCGGTGCACGGGGTTTTCGGCCAGCGTGGGATAGGCCACATGGCCTTGCTTGCCGCGTATCCGGAGCTTGCCACCGAGGCTGCCGCGGCGGCCATTCTTGATGATGTCGCCGAGCCGCTGATGGCTGGATGGCTCGCCGACCAGGGCGTAGTCGATGCGCTCGTTACGCACCGAGAGCGCCTCGACGACGCGGCGAGTGCCGTCGATCGAGGGGCCTTCCTCGTCGCTGGTGATCAAGAAGGCGATCGAGCCTTGATGATCGGGGCGTTCGGCGATGAAACGTTCGGTCGCGGTGATCATTGCCGCCAGCGAGCCCTTCATGTCGCAGGCGCCGCGGCCGTAGAGCAGGCCATCGCGAATCTCGGGCGCGAAGGGGTCGGAGTGCCAATCGTCGCGTGGGCCTGGCGGCACCACATCGGTATGGCCGGCGAAGCAGAATACTGGCCCTTCGCTGCCGCGCCGTGCCCAGAGGTTGTCGACCTCGCCGAAGCGCATTGGCTCGATCGTAAAGCCGAGCGCCGCGAGCCGCTCGGCCATCAATGGCTGGCAGCCGGCATCGTCGGGGGTGACCGAGCGGCGGCGGATCAGGTCCAGGGCCAGCTCGAGGGTTGGGGAGTTTGCTGCGTCTGAAGACATCATCCTAGAAACCGCTGGTGACGCCGATTGGCGCAGATTAAAAATATAAAAAGCAATGCCTTAGCGAGAATGCTAAGGTCACTGGCGAGGTGAGGCAGGGATTGGCCGTCGTGGCCTAATCGATCTGCTCTTCTCTGCGTCATCCGCGGTTGAAATGCTCTTTTTGGGATCATGGTGCTGATCA
>CAZEZH010000073.1:0-16107 GCA_964516305.1 uncultured Halochromatium sp.
CAGGAGCTGAGCTGTGGGCGTAGGCTGCCGGAGTTGAACAGCGTCGGCGTGCTGCTCATGAAATCGAAGCTCGACAGCAGTTCATAGAACTCGATCGCACGCTCCTCGCGGTCGATCTCATTGATCGCCAGCCCCATCGCCACGCGCATGAAGAAGGCCTGCGGCAGCTCGATGCGCGGCCCCTCGGCGGTATGGATGAAGTAACGATCATACAAAGTCTGCAGACCGAGATAGGTGAACTGCAGATCGCGCTCGGGCTTGAGTGCGGCGCCAAGCCGGTCCAGATCGAAGCGGCCTAGCTGTTTGTCGAGCAGCTCCAGGTCGCCAGCGGTCTTGATGTAGGCGCTGAAATAATCGGCATAGCGCTCGCCGAGATCGGCCTGGGTCTCGACCCCGACCGCCATGCCCAACTCGCCCAGCGCCTCGCGCCGCATCACATCGAGCAGCAGCCGCGCTGCGGCCTGGCTATAGGCCGGCTCGCGCTCGATCATCGCACGCGCCGACATCACCAGCGCCTGGCCGACATCGGCCTCTTTGACCCCATCGAACAGGTTGCGCAGCGTATCGGTGATGATCGCCTCGTCATCAACCCCCTCGAGCCCGGCAGCGGCCTCACGGGTCAGTCGGCGCAGGCGCTCGACGTCCAGCGGCCGCGTGCTGCCGTCGGCGAGGGTGACGTTGATTCCAGCCGTTTCACCGGCCGCTGTGGTCGTGGCGCTGGCCGCCTTCTCGGCGCGCTCACGGGCGCGGGCGTCGCGATAGATCACGTAGTCACGCGCGACCTTGTGCTCACCGGCACGCATCAGCGCCAGCTCGACCTGATCCTGGATATCTTCGATGTGCACGGTGCCGCCGCCCGGCAGGCGTCGAGTCAGTGCTGCGACCACCTGCTCCGCGAGCTCATCGACCAGATGATGGATGCGGCTGGACGCGGCGGCGCCGCTGCCCTCGACGGCGATAAAGGCCTTGGTCATTGCGACCTTGATCTTGCTTGGGTCGAAGTGCGTGACCTTGCCATTGCGACGGATAACCTGGACCTGCCCCGGTTGATGGGTGGCGACCTCGCTGCTCGGGCTGAGTGCAGGGACAGCAGGGACGGTAGCAGATGCTGCCGGCCGAGCCTCAGGCTCGACACTGGGTCGATGGAGGGCCTCTGGTGCTGCGTCAGTCTTGGCGGGGGCGGCGGCCATAGTGCTGTCCTCGATGGATGGTGTTTGAGAGCTCTTTGGTCTGGCGCTGGCGTCAGGTTGAAACAGAGAACGCGGTCCGGACCGGTACAGGGGCCGAGCATGGCGGTTGCAGTTTGGGCAGAGGCTCAGCGCCAGCGGCGTTAAAGCGCTGGCGGCTTTATCGATTCGGTATCAGAGGCGGGCCGTCGTCGCCGGCCGGCCACAGCAGTCGAGCGTTGATGTGACAACAGAGGTCGATGCGTCGGATGCCTTGAGGGTCCTCAATATATACGTATCAAATGGGGTGTCAACCACCATATCTTGTGGTTTAGCTGCGGTTAAGTACGTGGGCCTCTTGTGCGCAAGCTGTGGAAAACTTCGCCGCAATCGCTGTTCGAGGCCGTCGTTGAAGGCTTTTTCTGTACATAACCTCAACCTGCAATTGCCCTGCGTCGGGCCGGGCTGAGATTGGCTTGGCAGCGCTATACTGAGCGTTCGCGGTCTGCCCTGCGGCGGGCTCAGCCCGATATCGAAACCACAACAATGGCGCCAATCGAGTTCTGCCGAGGCAGTCTGGTCGCGGCCTCGATAGCGCACAGGAGGAGACTATGAATCGAACCACGCTGCGCACTGGCGCAATCCTACTGGGCTGGGCGCTGGCGATGCCGTTGCTGGCCGAAACGGTCGCTGAAGATCCGCGCGAAACACTCGCTGAGGGGCCGGGCGAGCCCGCGGTTGAGACGCCGGCCGAGATTGCCAAACGCGAGTACGATCAGGTATTGACGCTGACACCGAATGCAGAGCGGGGCCGCACGGTCTATCTCACCTGCGCCGTCTGCCATCTGCCGGAAGGCTGGGGGAGTACCGATGGGATCTATCCGCAGATCGCCGGTCAACTGCGTACGGTGATCATCAAGCAGCTTGCGGACTTCCGTGCCGGCAATCGCGATAATCCCCTGATGTATCCCTTCTCGGTGCCGGGGATCTTGGGCGGTCCGCAGGAGATCGCGGATGTTGCGGCCTATGTCTCAGAGCTGCCGATGACCCCTGACAATGGGCTCGGGCCAGGCACCGACCTAGCGCTCGGTGAGCGCCTCTACAACGAGCACTGTGCAGACTGCCACGGCGCCGAAGGCGAGGGTGACGAGGCTGAGCACATTCCCGCGCTCGCTGGGCAGCATTACGCCCATCTGATGCGGCAGTTCGATGCCATCCGCAGTGGCGAGCGCAAGAATGCAGACTCGAAGATGACCAAGGGGATCAGAGACATCAACGCGCAGCAGCAGTCAGCGATGCTGGACTATACAGCCAGGCTCCGTCCTGCCGCCGACAAGCTTGCTGCCGAGGGTTGGCTTAACCCGGATTTTCCGCACTATCTAAGGGATGCCATGGGGTTGCGGGCGGCGCCGCCGGCGGTCCTTGCTCCGTCCGCGTCAGGCTCGAAGGAGTCTCAGCCGCAGCCGTAGGCTAGCAGGCGGCGCGACTCTTGGTCGCGACGTCATTCAGCGGCGATCTGGTAGCGGTCGCGGCCGGCGCGCTTGGCTTCGTAGAGCGCCATATCTGCTCGATGGAGTAGGCCCTCGAGCAGTTCCTGCTGTTGTCGCTGCGCGACGCCGAGGCTGGCGGTCACCTTGAGTGGTACCTCGGCGCCGATATCGAAGGGGTGCTCGGCGATTTTAGCGCCTAGGCGTTTGGCAAGCTCGGCAGCGCCGCTGAGCTGCTGACCAATCAGCAGCACCACGAACTCTTCTCCGCCGAAGCGCACTGGCACATCCACGCTTCGACACTGGCCCTGGATCAGCTCGGCGACCTGCTCAAGCACCCGATCGCCTGCGCTGTGGCCGTAGGTGTCATTGATTTGCTTGAAATGGTCGAGATCCAGCAGCAAGGCTGCAACCGGTGGCGCCATATCGCGCTCTTGCAGAGCAAGATGACGTTGCATCACGTCTTGCATGTAGACACGAGTGAAGAGCTTGGTCAGTGGGTCGCGAATCGAGCGTTGGTAGGCACGCTCGCGTTCGAGATCGATCGAGCGGTAGATGACCTCACGCTCGAGTGCGATCTTCAGCGGCTCGATCATCTGCACGATCAGCTGCGCGATGCTGGAGGTGATCAGGGGGCGCTTGTCGAACGCGAGTACGGCCATCGCGTCGATCTGCTCGCTGTTTTGGGCGGTGAGTGGAACCGCGATCGACGCCGTATGCGGCGCAGTATCTGGCTGTAAGCAGAAGCCCTCGGTATGGAGTTCGTGGGTGGCCGCAGCCGGATCTTCGGCGTGCGCGCGCCGCCAATCGCTCAGCGTTTGCCCAATAAATTTGCAGGCGTCTGGGATCGAAGGGTCAACGATGCCAGTAAAGCGAGCCTTGGCGGTGAGCGAGAGCACCTGCCCATCCGGTAGGGCTGCGTAGTAGTCGATATGGGTGACGGGAAGGTTGCGTTGGACGACCTCAAGCAGGCGCGTGGCGATGTCGCGGAAATCGCGGTACAGCAGCATGGTCTCAGTGATATCGCGCAGCGTTCGGTTGAGCTGCGAGAGTCGCTGAATATCCGTATCACCCTGCCCGAGCAGATAGAGGCCGCAGTCCAAGTGCCGGAGCTTGTCGATCATGAAACCGACCAGGTGCTGTGGAATGATCGAGCCATGCTGGGCCGCAATCATCTCTACCGGGTAGCGTTCGATCTGGCTCAGCGCATAGTCGAGGATGTCGCTGCTCGGCATGTAATGCTCATGGAACGGGCGCATCGCGTCGAAGTGTGATTCATCTTGCGCCACCAATTGCGGCTGCTCGGTAAAGCCACCGAATAGATCGCTGGAGAAGAGCACGCCGGTGCTGCGATCAAAGCTGCAGAAGGCGCCCGGAAAGTGCGCATAGGGCGTAAAGATGAACTCGAGCGTCCGGTCGTCTAGCTCGAGCGTCCAGTCATGCTCGTCGATGAGCCAAAAGGGTAGCTTCAGCCCGTAGTGCTTGAGTAGTGCCTGTGTTCGCCAGTGGGTGACGACTGCTGCATCGCTGCGCGTATTGAGCTCATCGATCAGTGGCAGCGCGGCTGCGATGTCTGGGTCTTGATGATGGCAGACGTAATAGCGAATCGAGTTCAGCGGGACCACCTCCTCGATCTTGCGCAGCGTGTGGGCAAAGGTCAGACGTGAACCGGGATCGAACAAGACGGACTGGTCACCTTGCTCGAGCAGGTAGACATGACACTGAAATCTGTCTTGTGGGATGACATGGCCCACCCACCAGGTTCGCTCTGCGATCTCGATTGCGTGATGGGTGTCGGCGTGACGGAGGGTTTCGAGGCTGGCTGGCATCGCTCGCTGGGTCGATTAGGCGGCGTCCGATGCCGGTCGAATAGGGACTCTCGGCTGAAGACTTGTGTCGAGGGTCTGAGTCGGTGCGTTAGGGCCAATGTGTGGCCCAAGCGTTTGGCTCGCTTGAGAGGCAGAGACCAACTTGATCAGACCCTAAGACTGCGCCCAAGCGGCTAGTTTCTGCAACCTGATTCGAGTCGCGCCTGGCGTTGCAGCGGTCAAGCGCGCAGCTGCCGGTGCATTCCCCGGAGGCGGCGCGACCGGCCCCGATCCTGTCAGACCACGATGGCTGGAGTCCGCATCCGTCGAACCCCTGTGGTTTGGTCGATGATCAAGGCCTGACTGATCCTTGTGGCCAATTACGGTGAGGCATCGGTTGGGTGGGGTTCTGCTGCGCCCTTCTCGCTGTATTGCTGATGGCTGCCGCGGGCCCCCAGCAGGCGGTAGATGCTGGGGACCAACAACAGCGAGACCAGGGTCGAGAAGCTGAGCCCGGCAACGATCGTCACGGCCAAAGGACTCAACATCTCCGAGCCCTCGCCGATGCCGAGCGCCAACGGTAGCATGCCGAAGACGGTGGTGAGGGTGGTCATCAAGATCGGCCGCAGCCGCAGTCCTGCCGCCTCAATGATACCCTCGTCGCGTGGGTCGCCGGCACGCCGGCGCAGCTCGATGAACTCGACCAAGACGATGGCATTGTTCACGACGATGCCGGCGAGCATGATCATCCCCAGCCAGACGGGCATCGATAGGCCGGTATTGGTCCAGCTTAGCCCCAGCGCGACCCCGATCAGCGCAAAGGGTACCGAGAGCAGGATGATCAGCGGGTTGCGCAGCGACTCGTACTGCACCGCCATGACCACCAGCACCAAGAACACCGCAAGGCCAAGCAGCAGCCGACCGATGTCCTGGCCTTGTTGCAGGGTCTCGAGGCTGCCGGCCTCATAGAAGCTGTAGCCGCGCGGGAGCGGTACCTCGGACGCTGCTGCGAGCGCCTGCTCGATCGCCGTGGCCAAGGTGAGGTCGCCGCCGATCGAGGCGCTGATCTCGACGATGCGCTGCTGGCGATCGCGCAGGATGGTCTCTGGCTGCGGCAGGATACTGATCTCGGCGAGGTCGCCCAGCCGGATTGGGCGGCGGGCAGCGTCTAGCGTGCGGCGATCATCGTTGCGGGAGCGACTACCCGGCTCACGCCCGAACAGGATGATCGACTCGAGATCACCGGGGTCTGCGATATCATCGCGATCCAGGCGCAGACGCACATCGATACTGCGATCGCCCTCGATCAACTCAGTAACCACCTGACCCTCGAGCGCGAAGCGCAGCACGCGGCCAATCTCCTGTACGTCCAGCCCGTGACTGGCGGCGCGTTGCCGATCGATCTCGATCGAGAACTCCCGCGTCGGCTCTTGGTTAGAATGCTGGAGATTGCGCAAACCCTCGATCCCCTGGAGCCGTTCGAGGATCGCGTCCGCGAGCGCGATCAGCGTGTCGAGTTCAGGTCCCTTGAGCCGCAAGCTGAGATCGTCATCGCCGCGGTTGAAGCGGATACCGCGAATGCCACGGGTGTACAGATAGACCCGAAGGCCGGGGATCGCCGCGGCCTTGATCTCAGACTTCACGTGCTCGATCCAGTCTTTGGTGCCCAGGTCGCGCTCCGCGAGTGGGGCGAGCTGCACCTGGATGCTAGCGCGATGGCTGTTTTCGAAGCTTGAGCGCCCGAAGACGAAGCCGCCGACGGTCGTAAACATCGAGCGGGTCTCAGGCTGGGCCTCAACGATGGCCTCGACCTGGCGGGTGAGTGCATCCATCTGCTCCAGGTTGACACCGTTATCGGCGCTGAGGCTGATGCGAACATCACCTTCGTCCAGCTCTGGCAGAAAGGCCGGCTTGGCCGAGAAGAGGCCGGGTGCGGTGACAGCGAGGGCCACGATAAACACCGGCAGCACCAGCCAGGGCCGCGGCAGCAGATGGCGCAACAGCCATCGATAGCCGTTCTCGAGCGCCTGCATCGCTCGATCGATCAGGCGCCGGAACAGCCCATCATGTCCGGCAGGCACCTGTCGCGCCAGCGCTGGTACCAGTGTCAGCGCGACGACTAGGGAGGCAACGATCGCCGCTGAGATGGTGAAGATCAGCTCCCGGAACAGAAGCCCGATCAGCCCGCCAATGAAGAGGAACGGCAGCACCGCGGCCAGGTTGGTCGAGGTGGAGGCGATGATAGCGCCGGTGACCTCCTGCGCCGCATTGCTTGCCGCCTGCAGCATTGGCTCGCCACGGCGCTGATGCCGGTGGATGTTCTCGAGCATCACGATGGTGCTGTCGACCAGCATGCCGATGCCGAGCGCGAGCCCACCCAGGGTCATGATGTTGAAGGTCAGACCGAAGGCAGCCATCAGGATGAAGGTGACCAGGATCGCGATCGGGATGGCGCTGCCGATGATCAGGGTGCGGCGCAGGCTGCCAAGGAACAGATAGACCACCAGCATCGCCAGCAGCGCACCGCCGAGTGCGGCCTGGATTGCATTGCTCAGCGACTGGCGGATGTAGCGCGCCTGGTCGTCGACCTTGGCGATCTGGATGTCGTCCGGCACCAATCCCTCCGCCTCGAGCCGGGCGAGTTCTGCGTCGACGGCGTCGACGACGGCAACGGTATTGCTCAGCGGCTGTTTCTGGATCGAGAGCTTGATCCCGGGCGCATCGTTGAGCCGGATGCGCAAACGCTCCTCGGCGCCGCTGTCGAGCACCTGCGTGACCTCGCCGAGCCGTAGCTGCTCAGCGCCGCCCATAGCTGCATCACCGAGTGGCAGCGCGGCAATCTGATCGACCGAGTCGAAGCGCCCGCCAGTGCGGGCGCTGATCTCGCCGTCGCGCATCAGCAGTCGGCCGGCGGGCACGTCTCGGTTGGCATCCTGCAGCCGCGCTTGCAGGTCGAGCACATCGAGTCCAAGGCCAGCGAGTCGGTACTGATCGGCAATGATGCGGACCTCGCGCTCCAACCCGCCACCGACCTCCGCTGCGGCAACGCCGGGCAGGGTCAGCAGCTGTCGCCCGAGGTCGTAATCGACAAGGTCGCGCAGCTCGATCGGGTCACGCAGCGTCGAGCCGATCACATACTCGGCCACCGGTAGCTGGAACGGATCGCGCTTATAGATGATCGGCGGATCGATGCTATCTGGCAGAAAGCGTTTGGCGCGATCGAGCCGGGCACTGGCATCGCGCATGGCTTGATCGACATCGTCGCCGTAGCGAAACGACAGATCGATGGCTGAGCGGCCTTCGCTCGTGCGCGACTGAATCGCGATCGCGCCCTCGGTAATCGCCAGCTGCTCCTCAAGTTGGCGAGTGATCTCGTCTTCCATCACCGTCGCGGGCACGCCGGCGTCGAGCACCCGAACGCGCACGTCGGGATAGGTGATCTGTGGCAATAGATCGACGTTCAGCCGCTCAAGGGCGAAGGCGCCTAACACCATGACCGCAAGTGTCATCATGACAACGCCGATCGGATGGCGAACAGACCAGGTCGAGAGTCCTGTATTCATTAACGATTCCGGGACGAGGATGGCTTTCCGCACGCGCATCTCGAGGGGCGGTGCAGGCGTTTGGAACCTGGGTTGTGAGGCCTTTTTCAACCTCTAACGCGGTGCCAATGTGAACCAATCGGCAGACATTAGGACCTGCGTCATGGATAATAAGTCCATGACGGGTGATGGTTGTCCGGTGTTTGCCACGACCAGACCAGAACCCGACGGGCATCATCGATTCACCGCCACTGCGAGTCCACTGAGCACATGTCACTGAAGCGCCGCGGCCGCCAACCTGATCTCTTTAAGGTCCTCATGGTCGCGTTGGCGGTTGGGATGACCCTCACGCTTGGCTATCAGGTCAACCTCTATCATCTCGGGCAGGTCCAGCCGGTGGCGGAACGCACACCGGCGCCGCCGATCATCGATGGATGAATGGTGCTGACGACGTGAGCACTCCTCACCCGCTCAAGGTTGGGGTCGTCGGGGTTGGCTACCTTGGGCGCTTCCACGCCCTCATCTATGGCCGTCTCGAGCAGGTCGAGCTGATTGGCGTCTGCGATACCAATGGGGCACGTGCTGCGAGCGTGGCTGCAGAAGCCGGTTGTGCGGCTTGGGATGATCCGCTGGCGCTGATCGGCCACGTCGATGCGGTCAGCATCGCGGTACCGACCAACGCGCATCATGCGGTGGCCTGTGCCTATCTTGAGCAGGGCGTTCATGTGCTGCTCGAGAAGCCGCTAGCGGTGGATGCGCGCGAAGGGGCCGAGATCGTGCACGCGGCCGAGCTGCATGATGTGATCCTGCAGGTGGGACATCTGGAACGCTTTAATGCCGGTGTGATGGCGCTGGCTGCGCGGATCGATGCCCCGCGCTATATTGAGGCGCAGCGCATGGGCGGCTTCGTCGAGCGTGCGACCGATGTCGACGTGGTCGCTGACCTGATGATCCATGACATCGATATCATCCTGGCCCTGGTCGATGCCGATCTCATTGATGTACGCGCCGTCGGTACGCCGGTGCTGACAGCGCGCGTCGACATCGCTAGCGCCCGCCTCGAATTCAGCAATGGCACCGTCGCGAATGCCGTGGCGAGCCGGGTCTCGGACAAGAAGACACGCCGTATCCGGGTGTTCCAGCCGCAGGGCTACCTCTCGCTCGACTTTATTGGCCAGACCCTCGATAGCGCGGTGCCGCAGCAACATGAGGATGGACATCGTCCCGAGATCGAGCGCTCGCGGGTGATGGTTGAACCGGTTCAGCCGCTCGACCGGGAGATCGAGGCCTTCATCCACTGCGTATCCAATCAACAGCGGCCGCTCGTCGATGGCCGGACCGGGCTGCGGGCGCTTGAAGTCGCTTTACAGGTGCAGGCTAGTATCGCGGATCAGCAGAACGCAATGCTTGTGGGCTAAGCCCTCATCCTTGTCCCGATCTGGCGATGAGGCCAAGATGACCCGAGGCCGCACCCGGCGGCTCCTATGGTCGGCAGGATGATCAACCGCTCTTTTTGGCATCAAGTCCAACCAGCAAGCTGCCTGTGCACCAACACCATCTCCGAGGCTAGTGCAATGGCCGCACTCAGACTGCCGAGATTCGCCTGCCCAGTTCCAGCGATATCGAGTGCGGTGCCGTGATCGACCGAGGTGCGGATGATCGGCAGGCCGAGCGTCACATTGACCGACTGGCCAAAGCCGAGGTGCTTGAGCACCGGTAGGCCCTGATCGTGATACATCGCAAGCACTGCGTCGGCCTGCTCAAGCCGGTGCGGCACAAAGATCGTATCGGCTGGCAATGGCCCTTGCAGGTCCATCCCCTCTGCCTGCAGTCGCCCGATCAATGGGATCAGTACCTCTTGCTCCTCGTGGCCGAGGTGTCCACCCTCGCCGGCGTGAGGGTTGAGCCCACAGATCAAGATCCGTGGCTTGGAGATACCAAAGCCATCGCGCAGGCTGTCGACCAAGATGCGAATGATGTGCTCCAGTCGCGGCTCGGTGATGGCCTTGGGCACCGCGGCAAGCGGGAGATGGGTGGTCGCCAGGGCGACCCGAAGCCCGGGCGCTGTAAGCATCATCACCGGGGTCGGCGCCGGTGTCCGGTCGCCTACGCAGGCCCGGGCAAGAAATTCGGTATGACCGCTGAAGGCCAGGCCAGCGTCGTTGATGATGCCTTTATGGACCGGTCCTGTGACCAGGGCATCCCAGCGTCCGCTGAGGCAGCCAGCGCAGGCTGCCTGCAAGGTGTTCAGTACATAGGCGGCGTTTGCCGGGTTGAGCTCGCCCGCCCGCGCGGGGACCGCCAGAGCGGCTGCGGCATCGACCAGGAGCCTGCCGGGTGCGGACGGAGTCGCTGGCCGCTCGGGCTCGAAGTGCTCGAGCGCCAAGTGCAGGCCGAGTGTTTCTGCTCGCTCGGCCAGTAGCTCTGGATCGCAGACTGCAACGATCTCCGCCGCCTGCGGCTGTTGTGCGACCGCGAGACAGAGGTCAGGACCGATTCCTGCCGGTTCCCCGGGGGTCAGCGCCAAGCGGGGGGTCTTAGTCGTCGAGCTCATCGAGTCGAATCTCCAGATAGGCCTCGTCTCGCAGTCGTTGCAGCCAAAGCTCCTTGGCCTTTTCCGCCTTGCGCTGGCGCAGCGCGTCCTTGGCCCGAAGCCGCAACAGCTCGTCGGCGGTATCCTGGTCGCGACGTTCGGTGACCTCAATGATATGCCAGCCGAAGGGACTCTCGAACGGCTGGCTGATCTCGCCTGGGTCGAGCGCGTCCATCTCGCGCTCGAAGGCGGGCACAGTGTCGCCAGGGCTGACCCAGCCGAGATCGCCGCCGTTCAAGGCCGAGCCAGTGTCATCGGAATGTGAGCGCGCCAAGGTGGCGAAGTCATCGCCGCCAACGATGCGTAGGCGCAACTGTTCGAGCCGTCGCTTCGCATCCTCGTTGGAAACCACCTCGCTGGTGCGAATCAGGATATGACGAGCCTTGGTTTGGGTGACAGGCTTAGGGGTGTCCCCTTTGATGTCACTGACCTGGATAAGATGAAATCCGCTCGGGCTGCGGATCGGGTCCGTCAGCTCGCCGCGGCCTAAGGTTTGAGCCGGCTGCGCCGCTAGGCTAGGAACCTCACCGACAGGAAACCAGCCTAGGTCACCGCCGTCTTGCGCGCGGCCACCGTCCGACTTGGCCCTGGCGAGGCTGGCGAAGTCTTCGCCCTGCCGGATGCGGCTGGCGAGGGCCCGAGCCTCGTCGCGGGCCTGCTCGACCTGCGTTGGGCTCGCGTTTTCCGGCAACGCGATCAAAATATGGTTCAGTCGCACCTCGCTGCGCGTGATCAGGCTATCGCGCTCGGTCTCGACGAATCGATCGATCTCCGGCTCGCTGACGCTCACCTCCTTGACCACCTCCTCCTGTTGCAAGCGCGAGGTAATGATCTGGCGGCGGGTGTCTTCGCGAAAGGCGTCGAAGGAGATCTGATTGGCCTCGAGGGCCTCGCGTAAGTCCATCAGGCCCATGCCGTTGCGGGCGGCAATGTTGGTTAGGGCTTCGTTCAGTGTCGCTTCATCGATCTCGATGCCGAGGTTCTGCGCGCGCTGCATTTGCAGTCGCTCTAGGATCAGCTGATCGAGGACCTGCTCTTCTAGGATGGCTGGGTCGGGGATTGCGGCGCCGCGAGATTGCAGCTCCGGGATCAGCAGGTCGACCTGGGTGTCGAGCTCGCTCTGGACGATCACATCGTCATTGACGACCGCGACAATGGCATCCAGGGGTTGTATCCGACCTTGGGCCCAGCTCGGCGTCCATCCGGTCGTCAAGAACGCGCTCAGGAGTATCATGATCAGCGGCGCCATGGGGCGTTGCAGGTCCTCAATCAACTTGATAACCATAGACTTCTCGTTGCAGGAAACTGTCGACGGAGCTGCCAAAGGCACCAAGGCCGGCAAGCTCCACTTGTAGCATCAGTGAGGTGCTGGCAGCGCTATCGGCTCTGTTCTTGAAGTGGCGTCCGAGCACGCGGATCTTCCAGCAGCACTGGCCAAATTCGATCCCGGCGAAGGCGTCGTTGGTCTCTTCGGTCTCGAGCGAATAGAGCCAGCGTCCAACGACATTGACCTCGTTTGAGACCGGCATCCGAAAGGATAGATCGGTCGTCTCAAAGCGATTCTCGATGCTGGCGCCGCGATCAAAGCGATAGGCGAGGTTGACCAGGCGCTCGGCACCGGGTTCCATGTATTGCAGTTGAAGGGTGCGGCGGCCCCACTGATCGGTGTTTTCCGCCGGGTCCCACTCGAAGCTGGCACGTCCGCGCCAGCGGTCGAACAGCTGTGCTGAGATTTCACCGGCGATCGGCGACTCGTCGGCGACCTCAGTCGGTCGATCAATCTGCACACGCCGATCGGCGAAGTAGAGGATGCGGCCAAGGCTCAAGCGCAGCATCTCGGTACCGGTGCGGGCATCGAGGAAACGCGAGCTCAAAGCGGTGGTCAGTTGGTTGGCATCACCGATGCGGTCGCGTCCGGTAAAGCGATTGCTGCGGAACAGGTTGGTAAAATTGAACGTCAGCTCAGAGCTATCGAAGACCGGAGTCGCTGACTGGTCTTCGTAAGGGGTATAGAGGTAGAACAGTCGCGGCTCTAAGGTCTGCAATGCTTGGGTGCCAAACCAGTTGGCATCGCGCTCAAAGACCAGCTTGCTATCGACCTCGAAGGTTGGGATCGAGTGACTCGGCGAGGTCGGTTGGCTGACCGCTGTGTTCGAGAGATCGTAGCCGCTGAGGTTGAGTGATAGCGTTGGGATGAGATGGCCGTAGCTGCGCCGAAGCGGTAGGCTGAGGCTCGGCTGCATCGCCAGTCGCTGACCATAGACGATGTGGTTGTGGTCAAAGTAGTCATACTCGGCGTTAACGCTGGCCGTGAGACCTGCCCCAAGCTCGACTGGACTCAGATTGAAGAGGACCTGTGGTAGCCGACCGTAGGGCCTCTGTTCAGGGGCGATCTCGGGATCAACCGTCTGATAACCTTCTAGTGCGGTCAGCAGTGACCAGCCGTTGCCGTTATAGCCTAGCGTGCCACGTTGCAACAGCCGGCGGGTACTGGTGATGTCGAGCCCATTGCCGAAATCCTCCAGATAACTGTCATCGGAGACAGCGCTAAAGTCGAGTTGCGTGGTGAAGCGGCCGAGCCAGGTACCGGTTTCCTCCAGGTTTAGTGCCCAGCGCGCTCCGTTGCCGTCGTACTTGGCGTCGTCCGGGATCACCTCGGCCTCGATCCGACCGCGGTCGTTGCGGGTGAGGTAACGTAGCTCGGTTGCCATGAGCAGACCGCGCTCGCTGAGAAAGTGCGGCGAGATGGTCGCATCCAGATTCGGGGCGATGTTCCAGTAATAGGGCACGATTAGCTCAACGCCGCTCTCGTCCGAGGTGCCAATGGTGGGGATCAGGAAGCCACTTCGGCGGCGATCGTCGATCGGGAAGCGCAGGTAAGGCGTGTAGACGATCGGCACCCCCTTGACCCGCAATCGGGCGTTACGCGCAACGCCAATGCCCTCATCTTGATCAAGCTTGAGCTGCGACGCCTTGATCGACCAGGCGTTGCTACCAGGCGGACAGGTTGAGTAGACCAGGCCCTGGTAGCGTGTCTGTGATGGATTGAGGATCTCGGCAAGATCGGCCGTCCCGCGCAGGTTGGCACTCTGGGAGAATCGATAGCTGACGTTTTGCATCTGGCCCTGATTGGTCTCCAGATTGAGCAGAGCACGGTCGCCGATCATCCTCAGCTGCGGCCGCTCGAGCAAGGTCGCGCCTTGGGTCTCGATGTCGCCAGTGTTGCGATCGTAGGTGAGCGTATCAGCGACCACCCGCTCTTGCGCGCGGCGGACATCGACACCGCCGCTGAGCGTCAGGATGCCGGTGTCTTGTTGATAGGCGACCGCGCCGGTGTCGATCTCGATCGGCATGTCCGGCGCTGGCTCCGCGGCCATGGGCACGGCCCCAAGCTGGGTCGAACGGGGCCCGCAGAAGGCCCAATCCAATCCGGCGTGCAGGAGCGTTTCACGGTCGGCCGTCTGCGTTAGCGTCTGGCCCCCGCGTGGTGCAGCAGCGGGCGCTTGTGACGCATCGGTCTGCCCTGCTGTCAAGGGGGCGGGTCCCTGCCTTGTCCCTGGGGGGGTGGCCTCGGCTGGCTGGTCGAGCAACGAGGCGCGCAGCTGTGAGCTGGGCGGTGACGCCAGGGCGGGTCCATCCTCTTGGATCTGGTCTCGCGCGCGCTCCTGAGCGAGCGTTTGGGCGCGGGGTTGGCTTGGCGCCCCGAGCAAAAGCCATGACAGGACCCAGGGCAAGAGGGCGGCAGTGCGCGCCAGGTTTCGTCTGCGGTCCAAAGCGGTCATGCGTTCGATGGGCGGTTGCTGTCGCGGCGAGCAGTAAAGGGGGCCGCGCCGGTGCGCCTGTCCCGCGGCACCACAGCCGGCAAAATCGGTGTAAGGTCGCACATCCGCCGCGGCTCGGCAAACCCGGGCGCGCTCAGCGCTATTGCCAGTCAGCGCGAACGCGGTGGCCAACGGCGGTTGATGAAGCAGTTGATGAGCGAGGAGGCACGGTGGCGGACGATCGACAGGTTCTGTTAAGGCATTGGCTGGCCGTGGTGCTAGGCGATGGCGTTGGTTCGCTTGTGCCGGCCTCGGCTGATGCGAGCTTCCGTCGCTATTGGCGTTTCCTTCACCGGGGGCGCAGCTTGATTGCCGTTGACGCTCCGCCCGAGCATGAGGATAGCGCCCGCTTTACGCGTCTCGCGCGCGCGTTTCGCGATGCTGGGCTGAATGCTCCTGAGGTGCTGGCCGAGGATCATGCAAGCGGTTTCTTGGTCGTCTCAGATCTCGGTACGCGGACCTACCTGAATGCGCTGACACCCACGCAGGCCGACGCCCTCTATGGCGACGCGATTGCGGCGCTGATCAAGCTGCAGGTCGGGCTTTCGACCGATGGGCTGCCGGTCTACGATGCTGCCTTCCTGCGCCGCGAACTCGATCTGTTCCGACAATGGCTACTCGCAGAGCTGCTTCAGCTCGAACTCTCCGAGCCTGAAGCGGAAGACCTCGAGCAGCTATTCGTCCTGTTGATCGACAACGCCCTGGAGCAACCGCGGGTTGCCGTGCATCGTGACTTCCACAGCCGCAATCTGATGCTGGCCGAAGCGGCCAACCCCGGCATCCTCGACCTGCAGGACGCGGTGGCAGGTCCGCTCACCTATGATCTTGCCTCGTTGCTGAAGGATTGTTACATCGCTTGGCCGCGTGAGCGCGTGCTCGCATGGGTCGACGTCTACGCCGAACAGGCGCAGGCAGCCGGCCTGTTGGCGGCAGCCAATCAGTCCCAGCTCTTGCGCTGGTTCGACCTGATGGGTGCCCAGCGCCATCTCAAGGCGGCCGGTATCTTCGCGCGCTTGGCGGTTCGCGACGGCAAGCGCGGCTATCTAGCCGACCTGCCTCGCACCCTTGGCTATCTGCAGGAGCTTGGGCCGCTCTATCCGCAGCTGCAGCCGCTCGCGACGCTGATCGCTCAACGGGTTGTCCCGCGGCTGAGCGCACGATGACCGATATCGCGCCGGTAGAAGGCACCCTCAAACTGAATCCGCTCGGCCAGCGCGTAGGTCTTGGTGGCAGCCTCGCCGATGTCGGCGCCGAGCGCGGTGACGCAGAGCACGCGGCCGCCGTTGGTGAGGGTCTGCTCGCCATCGCGCTTGGTGCCAGCGTGGAAGACCTTGGTCTCGGCCAAGGTCGCTCCTGGGCTTGCTCTCTGGGCTGCTTCTGAGGCTGCTGCGGCGCGCTCACCGTCGCTTGCGGCGTCCAGGCCCGTGATCGGGTGACCCTTGGCATAGCCGCCCGGATAACCACCGGCGGCCATCACCACCCCGAGCGCGGCCTGATCGCTCCAACGGGCCTCGGCCTCGGCAAGCCGGCCATCGGTCGCGGCCAGGCACAGCTCGAGCAGGTCGCTGTCGAGGCGCATCAGGATCGGCTGCGTCTCGGGGTCGCCCAAACGGCAGTTGTACTCGAGCACGCGCGGGGTGCCATCGGCACCGATCATCAGCCCAGCGTAGAGGAAGCCGACGTAGGGCAG
>CAZEZH010000074.1:0-15831 GCA_964516305.1 uncultured Halochromatium sp.
GATGGCCGCCTCGTCGAGGATGCAGGCCTCCTCGCACTTGCCGCAGCCGGTGCAGGTCTCGGCATGCACCACTGGGATCAGCAGCGCCTGCTGGCCGGAGCGCTCGTGGTACTGGGTCTCGAGCGTGATCGCGTCGCCGCGGATTGGGCAGATGTCGAAGCAGACCTCGCAGCGCTGCCCCTGGAAGGCGATGCAGGCGTCTTGATCGCTGACGATGGCGAGACCCATGTCGGCTTTGTTGATGTCGGTGAGCGCATGGTCCAGCGCATTGCTAGGACAGGCGGTGACGCAGGGGATGTCCTCGCACATCTCGCAGCCCGCCTCGCGGGCGATGAAGTAGGGCGTGCCGGTCGGGATATCCTGCCCGAGTCTGGCCAAGTGCAGCATGTCGAACGGGCAATCGCGCACGCACAGCCCGCAGCGGATGCAGGCGCCGTTGAAGTCGTCCTCGGGCTGTGCGCCAGGTGGGCGCAAGGCCCAGGCCGGCAGACTCGCCGCCCGCTGGCTATAGAGCCCGAGCCCGAGCCCGAGCAGACCGACCCCAGTAGCGGCACGCAGTGAGTCAAACACAAAGTCGCGGCGGTTCATTTGAAGGCTGAAGGCTGAAGTTTTTACGGCGATCGATCGTCGCTTCTAACGCTCATAGCGCGGTGCCACCCCGGAAGATGAATCGCGTGAGATTCACGTTAAAGGGCTTGGTGCCTGATACGGCGATAGCGGCTCACGCTCGTCGATCTTACCATGTTGCGCTGAATCCTCTTTCTGCTGCTTCCGGCTGTGAAACCGGTCGATTCCGGGCAGGTGCAGATGTGCAGTGGCCGCCTTGCCAACCAGCGGCTGAAAGACGAGATCCTGCGAGAAGGTTGCCCGTTCTTTGAGTGGTCAGCAGGCCTTCAGGTGGGGATTGCGGGATGACACTGTGGCTTCCATGTCTGTACCTTAACCTGAATCTCACGCGATCATTTTCCGGGGTGGCGCCGCGCCATGAGCGTTAAGGTGCCGACGCCGTCTGCTCGATGCGGGTGAGGAGGGCGTCGATGTCCGTACTCTTGCTGGGCTTGAGGCGCTTGGCTTCGGTGAGGGCGGCCTTGGCGGGACCGGCCTGTTTCAGATGCAAGTAGGCCATGCCGAGGCCGATGAAGGCGCCGGCGTTCTGATTGTCGCTGCTGATGGCTCGTTGGAATTGATCGATGGCGCTGCTGTAGTCCTGGCCGAGCAGGTAGGCGCCGCCGAGGCGGGTGTAGGCGAGGCTTGAAGAGGGGTCGGCGGCGATCGCCTGGTTTAGGGTGGCGATGGCGGTCTGGGTCTCGCCGCGCTCGAGCTGCGCTTCGGCTTGCTCGATCAGGGTGCCAACGCTGTTGGCTTGGTTGGCGGGGCTGATTGGATTGGCGGATCTGCCTGGACTGGCGACTGGGCCGCCAGGGCTTACTGGGCTGGTTGAGCTTGCTGCGCTCGCTGGGGTCGATTCAGCGATGCCTTGTTCCGTAGCCAAGGCGATGGCCAGCGTGAGTATGGTACCGGTAGTGATCAGTCGCAGTGCGTTGTGCATGGCGTTACTTGAGGGCAGTCTTTCGAGCGGCTGTCTTGGACGGTGAGTCGCTCCACTGCGCCGACCCAGCGGTCAAGCGCAGTGGAGCGTTTCGGTTTCGGCCAGCAGGTGCTAGCCGCTGTCAGTGCTGGCTTCTGAGCCTTTGATCCCTGAGGGCCAGCAGCGGTTGGCTACTTCAGCGAACCCTTGCCATAACGCGCCTCAAAGCCCTTGCGCACGGTCTCGAGCTGCTCCTTGTTCATGCCGTTGAAGTACCAGTCGTGGCCCTCGATCGGCTTGAAGTGCTCCTCGAGCAGCGCGACCGCGTACTCATCATTGCCGTCCTTCTTGATCACCACCTCCTTCAGCTCCGGAATCCACTTGAAGTAGGTGTGCTGGGCGACCTCGTACATGCCGTGCCACCAGGTGTAGTCCGGACCACTCATCGAGGCGCCATGGCGGGCACGACGACCCTCGTGATGCCAGATCTCCCACCAAGTCCACTCGATCTTCTCGTCGAACGGGGCGGGGGTGATGTAGCCATTCTCCTTTAGGTCATCCATCGCCGCCGCGATCGGCTTGGCGAACTTATCGTTGTAGAGATAGACCACGTTGTCGAACTGCTCGTAGTGGCCGTCGATCACGCTCTTCTCATGGCAGGCGTAGCAGATGTCTTCCATCTTGCCGCGGCGGTCTTCCCAGGTCAGCACCTCGACCACGGTGGAGTCCTTGGCGGCGTCGCCAACGGCTGGGATCGGCTGGCCCTCGGGGACGTCGAATTCCTGCCCATTCTCAAGCTTGATCAGGTTGATCTTGGTCGAGATCGGTGGCCGCAGGGTCCAGGAGATGCGCTCACCGACATTGTGCGTCGAGGCCTCATGCGGCGATGCACTCATGTGGCAGGTCGAGCAGGTGGGGGCAGCGCTGTAGTCGATACCGGCGACCCATTTGTCCGACTCGAGATTCATCTCGTCGACCTTGGCGCGGTAGATGATGCCGTGCTTGGACTCGTTGTAGACCTCGATCTGCGGATGGTCGGGGCCGACGTGGCACTTGCCGCAGGTATCGGGCGTGCGCGCCTGCGCCTTGCTGAAGCGATGGCGACCATGGCAGGCGGTGCAGGCGCCGAGGCTGCCGTCTGGGTTGATGCGCCCGATGCCGGTGTTGGGCCAACTGCCGGCCAGCGGGCGACCCTTGTCCTTGCCCTCGGTGATGAATTCGAGCTCGCCGCCATGGCATTGCTTGCAGCCGGCGTTGACCGCGGCCGGGCCGCCGACCACCTCGCCGAGTAGGTTATCGAGCGAGCCCAAGATCTGGCCGGCCTTGGCGTGATGCGAGCCGTCCATCTCCTCGAATTCCTTCACGTGACACTTGGAGCAGTCCTTGGGCGTGACGACGATCGAGACGTAGGTGTCTTCGTGGCGCCAGGCGTCGACATCGCCTTCTTCGGCTTGGTGGCAGTCTAGGCAGGTGACGCCGTTCTGGCCATGTTGGCTGTGGTTCCATTCCCAATACAGGCCGGGATTCTCGCCCATGTGACAGTCGACGCATTCCTGACCTTTGGGATCACCCCAGTCGACGCCGGGCTGACCGGCGGGGCGGATGGCATGGGCATTGGCGGCGACGAGCAGGCCAAAGGCGGCCACTAGCAGGTAGCCGAATAGGCCGGCGTGCGGGCCCGAGCGGGTTCTCGACATGGTGCACTCTCCTCGATCTTGTCTGGCGGTCATGACTGGCGGTCATGAGCAGCTGGATAGCGCGCCCCTCGTAGTTTCTGGCGCTGGAGTGGGCGGGCAGTTAGAGGCCGGAGCCGGGCGAAATCCACAGCAAGGTGAAGAGGTCGTCGGGCTCGGTCTCGCGAGTCATGCTGTGCTAGCAGGGGCGTGCAAACCTTGATCCGTCTCATGAATGGCCAGTGGGTCGGTTCAGAACCTCGGTAAATTGACGGATATCAATGATCAGCGCGACAACCAACCCGTGCTTGAGCAGCATCGATGGGCCGACCGGGTCAGGTCTCAGCGTTTCGCAGCAGCGCGTGACTGGTTGCAAACGCCGCTCGAATCCTCTTTGATGCAGCCTCGCATGGTCGGGCCAGCGGTTGCGCGATCAGCTTGAGTCTCTTCGATAACGGATAAGCGGATAAGCCATGACGGAAAAACTGGTCTTTGAATTCGTCACCCTGTTTGTGGTGCTGGAGCCGTTCGGGATGCTGGCGGTGTTTCTCGCGGTGACCGCGGGTCTCGAGGCTGCTCAACGCCGCAAAGCTGCGGTGCTCGCGATCCTGTACGCCTTCGCCGTGCTGGTGTTTTTTGTCGTTGTCGGCGAGTTATTGCTGATCCAAATGGGCATTCCGCTGCGGGCCTTTCAGGTCGCGGGAGGCCTGTTACTGCTCCTGTATGGGATCGAGATGAGCCTTGGTGCCCATGCGCCCGGTACCGGGCCTTCGGCCGCATCGCATACAGATTCCAGCAGCAGTATCAACTCGTTGGCCGTGTATCCGCTGGCGATCCCATCGATTGCGGGGCCTGGTGCGATGTTGACCGTGGTGTTGCTGACCGATAATCGTGAGCACGCTGTGATCGATCAGCTGATCACCACCGCTGTGCTTGGATCGACCTTGTTCCTGTTCCTGCTCATCCTGCTGGCAGCCAGCCCGATCATGCGGGTGATTGGCCAGGGCGGTGCCAATGTGCTGCGGCGGGTGATGGGCGTCGTACTCAGCGCGATCGCTGCCAATATGATTCTTGGCGCCTTTCAGGAGTGGCTGGGGCTGCCGCCGCTGTAGTTCAGGCCTATCGAAAGCAGGCCTAAAGCAAGCAGGCTTAAAGCAAGCAGGGAGGTGTTCCCTGCACTGCGGGTGGGTGACTTAAAAGATTGGGATGGTCGCGTAGCCCTTGGACTGATAGCCGATCTGCGAGACGAAGGTGTTACCAACGAATTCAATGCCTGGCAGCAGGGTGCCGGGGGCGACCTTGAGCAGCCGCGCGGCAACTGAGCAGGCCTCCATGTGCACGTTCGGCTTGGCCTGCAGCTGCTTGATCTGCTCGGCGATGGCCTCGTAGTGCTGTTCTTGGTCCAAAGGGACGTCTGTTCGGTCGGTCGAGATCAGCGATAATGAGGGTCCGCGGAAGGTGAAGACCATCTCGGGCTTGACGCCTTGGCGCTTGAGGTCCTCATAGGTCTCGTCCATGACCTTCAGGTAGAGGGTGAGCTTCTGCGGATCGCCCATGTTGATATCCCAGGCCACCTTGCCGATCTCGACGCCGGCGAGCGCCCGGCTGTCGTCGGGCTTGGTGGTGGGCGCATCGGCCGCGAGGGTCATGGTGCTGGCGCCTGCGAGACAGCAGGCGGCGACGCAGAGCGCTGCAGCAGGGTGGCGGAGTTTGAGTGTGAGGGACATCGCAGTAGACCTCTGGTGGTTGTGGTCAGGTGTTGGACGGAAGGGATAAAGACCCCGCTGACACTGGGTAACGGTTCAAAAGAAACGTAACAATTTGATTAGTTTAATTTTTTGCATCGTTACTGATGGTCGCGCGGGACGGGCGCGCTCAAGGGCACCCTGTCTTACTTGAAGCGCTCGCGCGCGTTATGCAGCGACTCGCTGAGGCTGCGCCAGGCCTCATCGCCGGAGGCTGGGGTCTCGGGGCTTGATGCGCAACGCGATGGTCGAGCAGTGCCGATTATAGGGCAGCCCATCGATCTTTGGTCGCGCGCTTCTCGGGTGCTTGTTGCCTTGTCTAGCTGCGGTCAGGATATCGATGGGAACACACAGAGGGCTCGAGAAGACCATGGCTTCGATCGATTCCGAGACTGAGCAACGGCCCCCGCTCTGGGAATTGGTCCCGTTGTCTGACTATCGGCTGCCATCCGCGCCGACCGTGAGAAGCGCGCGGCGCGGCTTGTCGTCGTTGAAACGGTTGTTCGGCCGCCGGCAGCAACAGCCAGAGGGACCGGTGAAGAGCGAGGACGAGCTACATGCGCTCGAACCCGAGCGTCTGGACGCCGTTGCCGGTGTGATCGATTGGCGTGCAGCGGCGCAAGTGCTGCAATCTGCGCTTGAGCAACGCTCGGCAGTCGATTCTGCCTGGTTCATCATTAGCCCGCCGTCCGCTGACTATGCGAGTCTGCTCGAGACCTGGGCGGCGCAGCAGGATGCCGCCTGCATCCCGAGTCCCGCCTATGAGATCGTCGCTGGCGATCATTCGGGCTGGCTCGCCGATCTGCCGGAAGCTGAGGGTTCCTGGGTGCTGCCGCGGCTCGAACGCTGCTGGTTGCGTCATCCGGCCGGGCTCGAGTTGGTGCGAGACCTGTTTGATCGCCTGCTCAGTCGAAGACTCGGCTTTGGCCTGATCGGCTGCGATAGCTGGGCTTGGGCCTATCTGCGTTATGTGGTTCCGGTCCAAGCCGTGCGCACGCTGACGCTGCAGGCGCTCGACGGGGAACGGCTGGCGAGCTGCCTGGGTGAGTTGGCGAGCGGATCGGAGGCCGGTTTAGCGCCAGGGCCGGCGACTGGGCGCGACCAGCGTCCGCGCCGCTTCCGCCATGCACAGAGCGGCAACCTGCTGTTGGCCGTGAACGAGGACGATGAGACGTCGGTCAGCAGTGAGCTGCGCTATTTGGCGGCCCAGTCCCGAGGCAACCCAGGTGTGGCGCTGCAGCTCTGGCGCGCACGGCTGCGGTCAGGGCCGGACAAGCCGGAAGTGGCCGATGGTGATGGCGAGGGTGATGCAGAGGCGGACGACGACCCTGAGGTCGAGACCATCTGGGTGGCCCCGGCACGCGAATTCGAGTTGCCGGGTGGTCTGGACGAGCCCGAGGCGCTGATTCTGCACAGTCTCCTGTTGCACGATGGGCTGCCAACTGAGGTCATTGAAGGCCTGCTGCCTCATACGCGCTTTCGGACTCGATCCTTGCTGCTGCAGCTCGCCGCTGCTGAAATGCTCGAGTCCGAGCCGGATGGGCGCTGGCGTGTGACGCCCTTTGCCTACGCCGCGGTGCGCAGCTTCCTTGCTGGGCGCCGTTTCTTGGTGGATGACCTCTAAACGCTGGGAGCCAAGGCCATGGATACCGAAAAGATCGACGCCCTGTTCCGCCAGATTGACGCTAGCGCTCTGCTGAATCTGGTGATGGTCCTGATCGGTGCCGTTGCCCTGATTTGGACGATACAGAAGGTCTTGCCCTGGCTCGCGAACCGTCTGCACGGCAAGAAACGCCACTACCTGTTGGCCTTGGTGCCGCTGTTGCGCCTGATTGTTGTTATCGGCACCTTCCTGCTCGCGGTGCCGATCCTGATCGATCCCTCGTTGCAGAACATGGTCGCGATCCTCGGCTCGTTAGGCCTGGCGCTCGGCTTTGCGCTCAAGGATTACGCCAGCAGCTTAGTGGCCGGCATCGTCGCCGTTGCCGAAGCACCCTATCGCAATGGTGACTGGGTGCAGATCGGCGATAACTATGGCGAGGTCGCCCATGTCGGTATGCGGACGGTTAATCTGGTGACGCCAGATGACAACCTGGTCTATATCCCGCACGCCAAGCTCTGGACCGAGCCGATCTCGAATGCCAATAATGGCAGTCCGCAATTGCAGTGCACCGCGGACTTCTATCTGCACCCACGCCACGATGGTGCCCGGGTCCGAGAACTGCTCTACGATGTCGCATTGACCAGCGCCTACCTCGCGCTCGGTGAGTCGATCGTGGTCGTGGCCGAGGAAAAGCCTTGGGGCACCCGCTATCGGCTGCGTGCCTATCCGATCGATGCGCGCCAGCAGTTCCGCTTTGCGACGGATCTCACACTGCGTGGAAAGGCAGAGCTGTTACGCCAAGGCTTCAGGATGGCTGCTGTGCCGATGCGACCGGAACCGAGCAGCGCTTAGCAGGGTGTTGAGCCTTGGCGTCCTGCCCTCGCGTTTGGTCGCTGTTCAGCCGCCGGTGGCGTTCATGTGCCGGAAGATGATTGGCTTGGCCTCGAGGTCGAAGTCGTGGCCTTGTGGCTTGATGGCCATTGACTTGATGATGGCTCGCTTGACCGCCGCGTCATCGAGCGGATTGGCCCGCAGCACGCGGCGCAGATCCATCGAATGTTCTTGGCCTAGACAGAGCAGCAGCCGGCCTTCAGCGGTGACACGCACCCGGTTACAGCTGCCGCAGAAGTTATGGCTATGCGGCGAGATGAAGCCGACGCGCGTTTCCGTGCCAGCGATGCGCCAGTAGCGCGAGGGTCCACCGGTGCTTTCAGTGGTTGGAATCAACTCGAGGTGCCTGGAGAGGTCAGCGCGGATCTGCTCACTCGGATAGAAGGCCTCAGCACGGTCATGATCGCCGATCTCGCCGAGTGGCATCTCCTCGATGAACGCGATGTCCAGTCCTCGCTCTAATGCGAAGTCCACTAGGTCCACGACCTCGTCGTGGTTGCGGTGCTTCAGGACCACGCTATTGAGCTTGATTCGGTCAAAGCCGGCAGCGCGCGCTGCCTCGATACCGGCGAGCACCTGCTCGAGATCGCCTTTGCGGGTGATGGCGCGGAAGCGCTCCGGTCGCAAGGAATCCAGGCTGATGTTGATGCGGGTGACACCAGCAGCCTTCAGGGACTTGGCGAAGCGAGGTAGTTGAGTGCCGTTGGTCGTCACCGTGAGATCCTTGAGGTTGGGCAGCGGTCCGAGCGCCTCGAACAGGGTCATCACATCGCGCCTGACCAGCGGCTCACCGCCGGTGATGCGCAGCTTGGTAACGCCGAGTTCGGTGAAGCAGCGCCCGAGTCGGGCCATCTCCTCGAGCGTCAGCACCTGTGCTCGGGGCAGGAAGGTCATGTCTTCGGCCATGCAGTAGACGCAGCGCAGATCGCAACGGTCGGTGACCGAGAGGCGGACATAGGTCACATGGCGGCCGAATCGGTCGATGAGGGCAGGGGCTTCTGTAGACATGGATGTTAGCTCTTCGGGACGGAGCGTCAGCCTCTGGCGGACGATCATTGGACCAAGCGGTGAGGTCACTCGGCAGCAGGGGCTTTATCAGTTAATGTTGCGTTACTGCTCGGCGCGACTCGTTGGTCTGAGGCCAGGGCTGCTCGGATTGTCTCTGATTCTGCCGCGAGATTTGGTCGAAACACAAACAAACAATGACAGTAAGCGAGGGGTTGGATGCAACAACTGCGAGTGATCACGCTGATCGGGTCCCTGTTCTTGGTCGCTCAAGCGGTTGCGCAAGCGCAGGATGGGAAGACGCTGCAGGCGGAGAGCGAGCCCTTCGATGACGGGGCCATTCATCAAGTGCATTACCCGGACTGGTTTCTTGAGAGCTTTCTGACTCTACCGGACGATGCCGCGGCCGCCGCTGAAGCGGGCAAACGAGGGCTATTTTTATTCTTCACCACGCAGGGCTGTTCTTACTGCCATCTCTTCATCGAGAAGAGTTTGCGCGACCCCGAGCTGTCGGCGCGACTCCGTCAGCACTTCGACAGTATCGGGCTCGAAATCTTCTCCGACGCCGAGATGACCGATTTCGATGGCCATGAGACGCGGGTCAAGGCCTTCGCCTTGGAGCAAGGTGTCGAGTTCGCGCCGACCCTGTTGTTCGTCGACGATCAGGGCCAGCCACTGCTGCGATTGACCGGTTACTACAGCCCAGAGCGTTTTTCACAGGCCCTCGATTATCTCACTGATAGCGCCTGGGAGGGACGGTCTTGGCGTGAGTATCTGGCGGCGCAAGCAGAGGCAGGGGACGAAGCGAGGGCGGTGACCAGCGACGAGGCGTTGCGCTCCGACCCCCTCTTTGCCGAGCCTCCATTCGTGCTCGATCGCTCTCGAATCGCGGCAGAGCGGCCGTTGCTAGTCCTTTTTGAGGAGCCCGATTGCGCGCGCTGCGCGCGTTTTCACGACCAAGTGCTAGGCGATGCGGACATCCGCGAGCGATTGCGCGCGTTCGATGTCGTCCGGCTGCGGGCCGATGATCAGCAGACACCGGTGCTGACACCCGACGGTCAGCGCATGCGCCCTGCCGATTGGTATCGGACCTTTGGCTTCACCGAGCTACCGGCCCTCGTCTTCTTCAGCGAGCAGGGCGAGCCGGTGCTGAGCACTGATGCCTTGGTCTTACAGAGCCGGATGAACAATTCGATCGGTTTCGTGATCGATCGTGCCTATGAGCAGGGTTGGAACTACCAGCGCTACGCGCGCAGCCGAGCCTTGGAAAAGGCCTCAAGGTGAGCCTGATAGGCTCGGTCTCTAATCAACCCCTGCGTCTAAGATGAGGGACCTGCAGCTTTTCATCGATGGCCTGACCGATAGCTACTGGGAGCTGTTGGTCGGGTTGCTCGTGCTGGTCCTACTCTGGAGGATCGGGACGCTGGTCGTTCGCAAGCGGCCACTAGCGGAGCATCTGCCGCTGCTGTCGGCGTTGCTCGACGTCGTCCTCGTGCCGACCTGGGTGATCATCACGAGCGGACTCTTGCGTTATGCGCTGCGCGCCTTGGATCTGCCGAACTTGATCCGCCCGGTCGAGTGGTGGACCAGCTTCTTGATCTACCTGACGGCAGCTTGGGCCATAGGCCGTGTGGTCACCGTCATCGCCAAGCAGCGGCGGCGGCGCAGGAATCGTAACGAGCAGATACCCAAGCTGATCGAGGCCCTGCTCTATGTTGCAGTGATGCTGATCGCCATCGGGCTATTCATGTGGCAGCAGGGCTATTCGTTCACCGGCGTTTGGGTTTCGACCGGTGTTGCTGCGGGCGTGATTGGCTTGGCCTTGCAGCGGACCCTTGGCGATCTTTTCGCCGGCGTGTCGCTTGGGATCGAGCGGCCGTTCCGGATTGGGGATTGGGTCGAGCTGCCGGACGAGAATCTGATCGGCCAGGTCGTTGACCTCAATTGGCGCGCAACCCGGCTACGCGGGTGGGATAATGCCACGGTGGTGATCCCGAATGGGCGCATGGCGAGCGCGTCGCTCAAGAACTATTACAGCGATCATCATCTCTACGCGCCCTGGTACTTCGTCAGCATTCCTGCAGAGGTTTCGCCGCGCTTCGCCTGTGCCCTGTTGCTCGATGCAGCCATGCGCTGCGATAGCGTGCTCAAGTTTCCGAATCCGGTAGTGCGTCTCGCCGACGCTTCCAAGCTCCCTTACAGCTATATGGTCTGGGTGCACCTGAAGAACTATCCGTCGATGTTCCGAGCGCGGGAGGAGCTCTACCGTGAGATCCATCTCGGGTTGCAAGAGGCGGGTATCGAGATCTCAGCCGAGGTGACAGAGATGCGAACGCGCCGCGCGCACATGAATCGTGCCGAGCCGCCGACGGTCGCGCTGGCCTTGCGCAGTCTCGATGTCGCAGGGGCGCTCAACGACGACGAGCTGAATCAGCTGGCCGCTCGCAGCGAGTATCGGTACTTCAACATTGGCGACCAAATCCTGGCCGAAGGTGGGGCCAGCGATGCCTTCTATGTGATCATCGGCGGTTTGGTCGACAGCGCCATCCGGCTGCCCGATGGTTCCCCAAAGGTGGTGGAGACGCTCGGGCCGGGCGAGCACTTCGGCATCTCGGAGATGCTTACCACTCAGCAAAACTTTCTTGAGTTCATCGCCAATACCGACGTGACCCTGATCAGGATCGACCTCGATGCAGTGCGTGCGCTGATTGCAAAGCGGCCGGAACTCGGCGAATACCTAGCCGGGGTGGTCAAGACGCGCCTCGATGCTGCTGATGCGGCCCGAGTCGCGAGCCGTCGGCCGGTGCGGCGGCTCTCGTTGCGCGACGTTCGCGATGGGATCGAGCGCCGCCTGCGCGGCCAGCGCGGCGGGCCTCGAACTTAGGTTTTGCGGCCCTCGCCCTCAAGGCAAAGGCAGCCTCGTCCCTGGCCGCCTGCTTCATTCGGCTGGGTGATTAGGGGATCAGCTGTTGTCTTGAGCCTGGTCCTGGCTCTGCATCTTGTCGAGCTTGATCTCAAGCGCGTCGATCTGCTCACGAATCGGCTCGGGTAGCGAATCCTTCAGCTCGCCGAGCTGTGCCATCACGTCTTCGGCTGAGCTCAGATCATTCTCTTCAAGGTAGGTTTTGACCTGATCCATGATCTCTTGTATCTGCGTCTGAGCGCGCGTACTCAGCGCCTCGGCTTGGTTTTCGGCTAAGCCAGCGGCCTCTGACACCGATTTCATGGCCTGGCTACCGGCCTGGGAGGCGCTGTCCATTGCTGCCTGAGCCTGCTCTTTGACAGTGTCCATCGTTGATCCGCTGGTCTCGGTTGCTGTTTCGTTGTTTTCGGTCGCGGCTTCGTCTCCGTCTCCACCATCGCCACAGCCTCCGAGGCTAAGGGTAACGGTGAGCGCTGCCAACAGTGGGAGTATCAATCGCTGGTTCATCAGGGTGTTCCTTGTCGCGTTGATTTAGAAGGGGTTGAGCGGCCTCGATCGGGTCGAGACACCGCAGCAAGTGCGTGATCCACTCATCATCCGACTTGCCGCGGGGGATAACCCTAACCCAGTCGCATCTTCGATGCATCATTCCCGTGATTTGCCAGGTTGAAATCCCGCGCGGCTTTCTATAGCGTTCAATCTTGTCCTGCTGGGGGTGCCCGCGTGCGTGGGCTGAGAGAGTCCCCTAATCACCTGATCCGGTTCGTACCGGCGGAGGGAAGCCAGGGCGAGCCGTGGTTTGTCGACCTGCTCGTTTGGTTCCTCGCACGCTGGTTCGCCATCGTTCCTTAAGGAGCCGCTATGAGTGCCATCCCCGAAGCCTTCCTCGAGACGACCGCACGGCTGTCCGATGAGGTGACTCGCCCCTTTCCTGCTTCGCGTAAATGCTATGTCACTGGCTCCCGGCCCGATCTGCGCGTGCCGATGCGCGAGGTCGAGCAGACGCCGACGCTGACCAGCGAGGGCCGCGAGGAGAACCCAGCGATCTACGTGTACGACACCTCGGGTCCGTATTCGGACCCGGAGGCGCGGATCGACCTGATGGCCGGTCTGGCGGAGGTGCGCAGCGCCTGGATCGAAGAGCGCGGCGATACCGAGCTGCTTGATGGCCCCACCTCGGGCTTCGGCCGCCGGCGGCAACAGGACCCGGCGCTGGCGCATCTGCGCTTTGAGCACATTCGTACGCCGCGCCGCGCCAAAGCGGGTCACAACGTCAGTCAGATGCACTATGCGCGACAAGGCATCATCACGCCCGAGATGGAGTACGTCGCGCTCCGCGAGAACATGCGCCTTGATGAGCAGCGCGCCGACCCGCGCTACGAGAAGCTGCTGCGCCAGCATCGCGGCCAGTCGTTCGGCGCCAACCTGCCGGATCAGATCACGCCCGAGTTTGTCCGTGCCGAGGTTGCCTCAGGCCGCGCGATCATCCCGGCCAACATCAACCATCCGGAGCTCGAGCCGATGATCATCGGCCGCAACTTCCGGGTGAAGATCAACACCAACATCGGTAACTCGGCCACCACCTCCAGCATCGAGGAGGAGGTCGAGAAGATGGTCTGGTCGGCGCGCTGGGGCGGCGACACGCTGATGGACCTGTCGACCGGCAAGAACATCCATGAGACCCGCGAGTGGATCTTGCGCAACGCACCGATGCCGATCGGTACCGTGCCCATCTATCAGGCGCTGGAGAAGGTCGACGGAAAACCGGAAGACCTGACCTGGGAGCTGTTTCGCGACACCCTGATCGAGCAGGCCGAGCAGGGCGTCGACTACTTCACCATCCATGCCGGTGTGCTGCTGCGCTATATCCCGCTGACCGCCGATCGGGTGACCGGCATCGTCTCGCGTGGTGGCTCGATCCTGGCCAAGTGGTGCCTGGCCCATCACCAGGAAAACTTCCTCTACACCCACTTCGCCGAGATCTGCGAGATCATGAAGGCCTATGACGTCTCGTTCAGCCTCGGCGATGGGCTGCGCCCCGGCAGTATCGCCGACGCCAATGACAAGGCGCAGTTTGCGGAATTAGAAACCCTGGGCGAGCTGACCAAGTTTGCCTGGGAGCATGATGTGCAGGTGATGATCGAAGGTCCGGGGCACGTTCCGATGCAGATGATCGAGGAGAACGTGACCAAGGAGCTCAAGGACTGCTTCGAGGCACCGTTCTATACCCTCGGCCCGCTGATCACCGATATCGCGCCCGCCTACGACCACATCACCTCCGGCATCGGCGCCGCCAACATCGGCTGGTATGGCACCGCGATGCTCTGCTACGTCACACCCAAAGAGCACCTCGGCCTGCCGGACAAGCAGGACGTGCGCGATGGCATCGTCACCTACAAGATCGCGGCTCATGGTGCCGACCTGGCCAAGGGTCTACCGGGCGCCCAGATCCAGGACAACGCGATCAGCAAGGCGCGGTTTGAGTTCCGTTGGGATGATCAATTCAACCTCTCGCTGGACCCTGACCGGGCGCGCGAATTCCATGATCAAACCCTGCCGCATCAATCACACAAGGTCGCGCACTTCTGCTCGATGTGCGGCCCGCACTTCTGCTCGATGAAGATCACCCAGGATGTGCGCGACTATGCCAAGGCACATCAGCTCGACGACGCCGAGCAGGCCATCGAGGTCGGGATGCAGGAGAAGGCCGAGGAGTTTCTTACGCAGGGGGCTTCGATCTATCGGGAGGTGTGACCGGCAGGCTTGAGGCAAGTTGCGATGGCTGCGGGGCGGCGACGTTGGATTAGCATCCGTGCGCTGGCCCCTTTAGGTGAATATTGCACGGCACACCCGCCTTGCACCGAAGGTTGCCACCTGCTGCGGACGATGCGCCGAATGCGCTGAGGGCCTGCTCAGCAACTTGGTTACCGTCGACTTCAACCTACGTCCTTGGGAAAGTGCTGCGGCCGCATAGGGCTAACCACCTCGATTTCAGCGACTGCTCCAATCGGCCGAATCTCGATCACTTCACCGGCCAATGTGGCCACGCGTTCACAGGCTTGCTTCGGCGTGAGGGAACCTTCCTTGAGGAGATCCGCTGCGAGGCGCGCGAAGGCGTTGGCACCGCGGTCGCGCAGATGCGCGAGGGCGCTGACATGATGCGCTTCCTCAACGACGTCAAATCCGATGTCGACGCGATCGACGACGTCGCCGATGCGGTCGGTCGGCGCAGCATCAGCACCACAGCCGGGCGGCTCGAGGGGCCACAAGAGGAGCTGCTGCTGCGCTTCGACGACGAGTGCCAGAGCGTGGCCGAGCTGCGCGATCTGGTGGTGATCTCCGGGGCATCCGGCGCCGCGATTCGGCTCGGCGAGATCGCGAGCATCAGTAACCGCTTCGAGGACCCGGAGGAGCAGGTGCGCTTCAACGGCGAGCGGGCTGCGATCCTCGATGTCGCCAAGACCCGTGACCAGGACATCCTCGAGGTGCTGGCCGCAGTCGAGTCCTTTGTCTCCACGGAGCAAGCGAGCTCCCCCGAGGGCGTCCGGCTCACCCTGACCCAAGACCGGGCCTCGATCGTCGCCGACCGCCTCAACATGCTCGTGCGCAATGGCGCGCAGGGGCTACTGCTGGTGTTCCTGGTGCCGGCGCTCTGCGTGTTCCGATGATTTTGGCCTGATCGGCGGTCTGCAGCCGGAGCCGGCAGCCTGACCAGGGCTGCAGCATTGCCCTGAATGATTAAAAGTCGTAACGCAGTCCGATGTTTGCGCCAATGGTCCGCAGTTGGGTCTCGGTCTCATCGATCAAGACGCCAGCGGGGACGTGGTTCATCGCCATGAGGCCGGTATCGGTGCCGACTTGACCAAGATCGGTGTAAGAGGCTGATAGATCGAGGCTGAGGGTCTCGGAGAGTCGAATCCCGGTGCCGAGTGTGAGCCGATAGGCGAAGTTCGTCCGCTCGCCGTCGGGGGTGACGCTCAGTTTGTGCCGGTAGGGGTTCTCCGGGAAGCGGTAGGTCACCTCGCCGAGACGGTTACGGGCGACACCAATACCGGCCCCAAGATAGGGCTCGAAGCGGCCGAGATCGGTGTTGGTGAGCGCGGCGAGATCGACGAAAGCATTGGCCATGCCGGTCCAGGACTCGAGGTCTGCCGAGACCGGCTCGTTGGTGCCGACGCTGAGGAAGTTGGCATTGCCCTGATAGTCCATGTCGAAGCGGTAGCCGACCGAGAGATCCGTCCTTAGCCAGGGCAACAGCCGTTTGCCGATGGCGATCTCCACCATTGGGTAGCTGCCGAAGTCACCATAGGCGCCGATCGGCCGTCCGTCGTCTCCGCTGACGCAGCCAAAGAGCGCGGCTGGCTGTTGCGATCGGCAGTCGCGATCGGAAAAGTCAGCGTCGTTGGACTGCTCGTAGCCCAGGGCGGCACGCGCATACCAGCCCGAGGCGTCGACCTGTCCGG
>CAZEZH010000075.1:0-7277 GCA_964516305.1 uncultured Halochromatium sp.
CTTCTCCACCGGCACCGATTCGCCGGTGAGCGCAGCCTCTTCGATCTCGACACCCTTGGCGCGCAGCAGGCGCAGATCCGCTGGCACCTTATCGCCGGACTGCAGGGTGACCAAATCGCCCGGCACCAGCTCGGTCGCATCCACCGTCACTAAGCGGCCGTCACGCCAAACCCGCGCGTTCGGTGAAAGCATGCCGCGGATGGCCTTGAGCGCATCTTCGGCCTTGCCTTCCTGCACAAAGCCGATGAAGGCATTGATCAGCACCACTCCAAAGATGACGCCTGCATCCAGCCAATGCTGCAGCAGGGCCGTGACCCCACCCGCAACGATCAGCACGTAGATCAAGACGTTATGGAACTGCGCCAGGAAGCGCATCAAGGGGCTGCGCGGTTTGGCCTCAGGTAGCTTGTTCGGGCCATGCTCGTCGAGCCGCTTTTCGGCCTCCAGCTGCTTCAGCCCGTCCTCGCTGCTGTTGACGCGCAGTAACACTGCATCGGTGTCGAGCGCATGCCAGTCCACCATCTCTTCAGGCGGCATTGGCGCCGCAGAGGCCGAGGCATTGCGGCCTCGCCACCACCTGAGACCGACGCCAGCAGCAAGCGCCAACACCAGTACCAGCGCAGCCAGGAGACCAAGCATCAGCAGCCAGGAGAAGGCGGAGGTTGGAGCGGTTGAGTCGAGCATGGGTCGTCTCGCTGTATCGCCTCTGGACAGGCTTTGATTGCATCCTAACAAGGCCAGGCCGCGGATCATACGGCCTTGAGCCCTATTTGAACCCTATTGAAAGCGTTGCGGAAGCAGACGTGCAGCAACAATCAGCAGATCGCCTGGCGGTACTCGCGGCAGCCGCGCCAACCAGGGCCCAAGCAATGCGCTGGCGGCGGCTGCAAGGATCAGCGTGACCGCGGCCAGTGGCGCAGAGACAGGTGCAGATAAGGGCGCGACCATCGGCCCAGCGGCCGCCAACAGCGCCCAGGCCGCTGCCATCAGGCTCAACACCAACGGCCTGCTCGGACTCAGTGCCAGCAAGGCTTCGGAGCCGCGTTGCCGCCTCCAGAGCAACTGGCCGATCAGTAAACCAAAGAGACCGCAGGCGGCAATTATGAAGCGGTTCTCGCTGTCGAACGCCAACACGCCAGCCATCCCCAACAGCGCATCAGCCAACAAGAGGAGGGCAAAACCATTCAGTAGCCAGTCCAGCCAGTACAGGCGCGACCAGTGTCGCGCGCCCTGCATCAGCAGCGCCGCTACTGCTAGCGCGGCTTGCCCTAAGGCCAGCGCCATCGATAAGGACCGCGCTTCGGTCTCTAGCGCTGGCATCAGTAGGCCTGTCCTGCCGCCGGCAACACTCAGCAGTAGCAGCCAGAACCCGCTGAGGGCGCTGATCGCATAACCAAGCAAGGCCCGCCGCCCACTTTGCAGCAGCCCCAGCAGCACCGCGAGTCCCATACCCGCCAGCGCGATCCAGGACAGCAGCAGCCTGAGCTCGGCACCCGACAGCGCCCCTGGCGCTAGCAACCGCAGCCAGGGCAGCAAGCCAGCTCCTAGGATGAAGCCGATCAATACCGGAATCAGTTCGGCTGCCGAGCCGGAGAGCATTCGCGGCAGCCAGGCGTGCAGACCGAACACCGCCGCCTTGGCGCCAAAGCCAAGCACGGTGAGCAAGAGTAAGACCAGGCTCCCACCGATAGCGGCACTGGGCGCAGCCGCCGGCGCTAGGCTCAGCCCAGTACCGCTCTTCATCAGCAGCAATAGCAGTTCGAACAAGAGCAGATCGCTGAGCACCAGCAGGACCACAAAGGCGCGCGCCCCAGGCTGCCGGACCGCGAGCCCATAGAGCGCATAGCCGCTGACCGTCGAGGCGAGCAGAAACACCAAGAGGTTGCCAGCCACTGCCAACCCGAAGCTGCTACTCATCGCCAACAAGAACAGCAGCGCCGGACCTCGACAACGCAACCTCTCGCCAGCCAGCCAGCCAGCGACCAGCCACAACAGCGCCAACAGCAGCAGGAATGGCCGCCCGATGGGGTCGAGCATCAGACTGCTACCGAGCAGCAGTTCCGGCAGTAACAGCTCTGTGTGCGGCGCCACCAAACCGCCCAGCAGTGCCGGTAGAGCCGCCCAAGGCGCCAGCACAGCGACAATCCCGCCCAGTCGCCGAAACGCCAACAGGCCGGCTAAAAGCAAGGGCGTGATGAGCACCAGCAAGGGCGCCCACTGTGCCAGGGTCGCCAGCAGCGATGCGACGTTCATGGCCGATAGAACTCGCGCTCGGCGATCAATCGTGCCCATTCCAAGGGCGTAAAGGGCGTGGATGCGAACAGGCCGATCAGCAGCGAGAGCGCGGCCGTGATCAGCGGCGGCAAGAGCAGCAGCCAAGCGGTTTCCTTACCGCCGAAATCACGCTCCTCCGGCCAGGCCGCGGGCGGCTCTCGGAACCAGGCCCGGTGCAGGATTGGCAGGAAATAGGCCGCATTGAGCAGACTGCTGCCAGCCAGCACGAACAGCGGCCAATGCAGGCCGGCCTCAAGCCCGCCGAGGCCGAGGTACCATTTGCTGATAAAGCCGGCCACCGGCGGTAACCCGATCATGCCGAACACGCCAATGGTGAACGCGAGCATGGTCCAGGGCATGCGCTGGCCGACGCCATTCATCTCGCTGACCTCATGGATGCCCAGGGTCTCGGCGAGGTTGCCGGCGCAGAAGAACAGCGTGATCTTCATCACCCCCTGATGCACCAGATGCACCAGACCGCCGACCGTCGCCAAGGGCCCGACGATCGCGACCCCGAGCACGATATAAGAGACCTGGCTGACCGTCGAGAAGGCCAAGCGCCGCTTGAGGTTGTCCTGGAACAGCGCGCGCACCGAACCATAGAGGATCGTGAACGCCGCCACCAGCGCCAGCGGCTTGGTGACCCCCAGCTCGGCCGCGACCTCGACGCCGAAGACATCATAGACGATCAGCACGATGCCAAAGGCGCCCGCCTTCACCACCGCCACCGCATGTAAGAGCGCGCTCACCGGCGCCGGTGCCACCATCGCCCGCGGCAGCCAGCTCTGCAAGGGCACCAGCGCGGCCTTGACGCCAACGCCGATGATCAGCAGCACAAAGATGGCGATCAGCGACCAACGGTGGCTATCGACGAAGTCGCCAACGAAGCCGCGGGTGGTGAACGTCAGGGTGCCGGTCAGTGTATACAGCCAGACGGTACCCGCCAGTAACAGCGCACCGGCAATCACGGTATGGGCGAGATAGATTTGTCCGGCCCGGCGCGCCTCCTCCGTGCCCCGATGCACCACCAGTGGATAGGTGGTCAGTGTCAGCAGCTCGAAAAAGAGCAGGAAGGTGAGCAGGTTGCCGGCCATCGCCACGCCAACGGTGGCGGTCACGCAGAGGCTGAAGAAGCCAAAGAAACGGCTGCGATTCGGTGACCCTTCCAGGTAACCGATCGCATATAAAGTGGTCAGCAGCCAGAGTCCGGCCGAGAGCACCAAGAACAGTAGCGACAGCGGTCGCACCCGCAGCACCAGATCCAACCCCGGGAGCAGCGGCAGGCTGGCTGCGTACTGCTGTTGATGGAATACGCCCCAGAGCATCGCACCGACCAGCACCAGTTTGACCACGGAGCCGGTCAGATTGAGTAACGTGCGGGTCCAATAGCGCTGCTCGGCGAGGAAGAAGATCACCAGGCCAGGCAGCAGTGAGCTGGCCAGCACCAGCAGCGGTAGCCAGGCATTGGGTGGCAGTGTGGTGTCGATGGTTGGAATCATGGTGCTGCTCCTGCTTCCACCACGCCCAAGCCCCCCGCGACGGCGGCTGGTATCACCCCAATCTCTGCGACGGCCTCTGGCCTGATCTCTGCAAAAATCTCTGCAACGGTCTCCGCAACGGACAGGCCAAAGGGAGCGCCGACCTCAAGCAACGGCCAGAGCCAGGGCGCGGCGAAGCCAAGCAGGATGGCGCCGAAGGCGAGCAGCAAGGCGCTCCATTGCATCGCCAGCGGCACCGCCTCGCCTTCTTGGGCGATTTTGGTGGGCGTAAAGGCATAACCGACCACCTTAAAGACATAGCCAGCCGCCAATACCCCGCCCAATAGCACCACGATGGCCAGCCCCCAGCGGCCCTGGCTAAAGGCGGCCTCAAGCAGCAGCCACTTGCCGATGAAGCCGCCGCTGGGCGGCAGGCCCATGATGCTGATCCCGCCAAGCACAAAGGCGGTCAGGGTCAAGGGCAGCCGCTGCACCGAGCGGTCGAGATCGGCAATGCGGTCATGGCCGGCAAAGCGGAGCAGGCTGCCAGCGCTAAGGAACATTGCGGCCTTGGCCAAGCCATGCGCCAGCGCCAGGTACAGTGCCGCATGCCAGGCAATGGCCCCAACCTCAACGCCAGCCAATGGAAAAGCTAGGAACAGATAGCCGATCTGCGCGACGGTCGAATAGGCGATCAACAGCTTCAGCCGGCGCTGACGCAGGGCCTGCGCCGATCCCCAAAGGATCGCGGCGACGCCGAGCAGTCCCAGCAGCTCCGGTAGCAGCGCTGGCAGCAGCCCAGCGAGTCCGTTGAACAGTTCGAGCCAGAGGCGCAACAGCAGATAGAATGAAGCCTTGATCACCAATGCCGAGAGCAAGGCGCTCACCGGCGCCGGGGCGCTGCCGTGCGCGGGCGGCAGCCAAAAATGGAACGGCAACAGGGCCGTCTTCAGCAGCAGGCCGGCTGCCATCACCAGCAGCGCGGTGGAAGCGATGGCATCAGCCTCGATGCGCTCGCCAAGCAAGGCAATGTCGACGGTCCCGTAGCCGTGATAGAGCAAGGCCACGCCGAGCAGATAAGCCGCTGAGCCGAGCAGACTCACCAGCAGATAGCGCATCGCCGCGTTCAGCGCGGTCGCACTGCCGCTGAGCGCGGTCAACGCCGCCGCCGACAGCCCCAGCACCTCGAGCATCACGTAGAGATTGAATAGATCCGCCGACAGATAGAGCCCGTTTAGCGCCGTCCATAGCAGCAGCCAGAGCGGCCAAAACCAGTGCTGCTGCTCTGGATGCTCGGCAAAATACGCCGCTGCGTAGACGCTGACGCCGAAGCCGACTAGGGCGGTCATCAACAGCAGGACCGCGCTTAGCCCATCGGCGGCAAGATCGATGCCGAGCGGCGCCCCCCAACCACCAACAGCCACGCGCAGCGGGCCGTCGCTGATTAGCGTCTGCACTAAGCCCAGGGTCGCGAGCAGGATCAGCGCCGCGGCCAGCAGCCCCAGCCAGCCGGCGGCGCGGGGCACGAGAAAGCAGGCCAAGGCGGCCAGCAGCGGCACGAACACCAGTACAGCGGCCCATTCGGCGCCGCCCAAAGGCATTGGCATCCTGCTAGTCCTCGCCGTCGTCGAGCCGGGTGCGGCCGGTCGCCGAGCGCAGCGCCTGGATCATCGCCAGCGCCAGCGCGGTCGCCGCTACCGCCACCACGATCCCGGTCAACACCATCGCTTGTGGCACCGGGTCTGGCTCGGCGCCGGGCGCCCGCCGCGCAAGCCCGGCCAAGATTAGGAAGATGCCACTGCTGATGACATTGAAGGCCAGCACCTTGCGCAGCAGATGTCGCTGCACCAGCAGCCCATAGAGCCCAAGCACGATCAGCCCAACCCCTGCCAACGCAAACACCAATACCGAGGTCATGGTCGACCACCGATGAATAAGGCCGCCAGGATGGCGCCAATCGACAGCGTGGCCGCCAGCTCGATGGTGAGGATCGCCGGCTTTGCCCAGCCCGGCGGATAGCCCAGCAGCGGCTGGCCAAGGCCGATGACGGCAAGGCCAATCAACGCGAAAACCGCCACCCCAAGCACCAGCGCCAGCCGCAAGGGCCAGCCGGTCGCGCTCGACGACAGCCGCCAACCGCTCAGACGCAATAGCACCCCAGAAGCCCCCAGCACCGAGCCGGCCTGGAAGGCTCCACCAGGCGCTTGCGCACCGACCCAGACCAGATAGGCCGCGACCAGAATCATCAGCGGCGCCAACAACCGACTGAGCGCAGCCAGTGCCGGCTCCGGCTCCTCATCGCCAAGGTGTGGTGCGGTCGACAACGACCAGACCCCGATCAGCGCCAGCAACAGCACCGCCAGCTCGAGCAGGGTGTCGTAGCCGCGGAAATTGAGCAGCACAGCAGTGACCGGATAGGCAACGCCCGACTCATCGAGCCGTAAGTCGACCAGGTCTGAGAGCCCCGGCGCCGGCACCCACAGCTGCCAGACCACGAAGCCGAGCCCAACCAAGGGGACAAGGAGCAGCAGGGCGATGAGCAGTCTTAAGGTGATCGGTGCGGCACTGCCTGCTTCATCCGTCGCTGTGCTGGCAGTCAGCCCCGGCTTGGGCTTGGACGGTTGAGACTCGGCTGGCTGCAGTTTCGCAAGCGCCGCGAGTAGCAAGGCACCGGTGACACCGGCGCCGAGCGCGATCTCAGCGAGCGCGATATCGATTGCGTCCAGCCGTACCCAGACCAAGCCCAACACCAGCCCAAGGGCAATGAACAGCACCACGGCGCGAAACAGATCCGGACTGTTGAGTGCGCGCCAGGCCAACCAGAGCAGCGTCAGCGCTAGCACCAGATCAATCACCAGGGGCAGCAGACTCACCCACGCCATGGCTTGATCCCCTTGCCTTGCGCCCAGCTTGCGACCAACTGTCCAGCGGTGGCCGAGGCGGCCAGCAAGAGCAGCCAGATGAACAGCAGCTTGCCGGCCGCGGCCAGGGATTCGGCCTGCAGCATTAACCCCAGCACCATCAGCCCGAGACCCAGATTATCCGCCTTGGTCAACGCATGCAGCCGCGTGTAGACATCCGGAAAGCGCAACAACCCCAGGGTTCCGGCCAAGAAAAAGACAGCGCCAGCGACCAGGAAGAAGGCCGAGAGACTAACGAGCATACCGGTCTCCGGCTGACTCATCTTGCGCGGTTGACCCATGTTCCGCGGCTCCCTCGGCTATAACCGCCTCATCCACTGTCGACGCATCAATGGATGCGGCAAGGCGCACACGACGCGTAAATGCCGTCACCGTGATAGCCGCCAGTAGTGCCAATACCAGTGCCACATCACGCAGCGCCGGCTCCCCAGAGACCTCAGACATCAACAGCAGGATGGCAGTCGCAGTGGTACCGAACAGCTGCGCCGCCAGCATACGATCCGCCGCGGTCGGTCCCCGGCGGATGCGCCATAGACCGGCCACCAGCGTCAGCAGTAGAAACAGGATCAATGCGTAGTAAAGGATCTGCATCGGGTGCTTTAGA
>CAZEZH010000075.1:7377-15804 GCA_964516305.1 uncultured Halochromatium sp.
ATCGGGTGCTTTAGAACATCAAAAAGCCGGGATGCGGTAGACCGCGCCAACGCGTTGCTCCAGCCGCTCGAGGTCCTGATGCCAATGGCCGCGACGATCGAGCACATGCACCCGCAGGTGCCCATCGCAGATCACGGCCAGGGTGCCCGGCATCAGGCTCACGAGGCCAGACATCAGAACGGTCGCCGGGCCCGGCGGCAGGCGCAGCGGATAGTCGATCAGAGCTGGCGTCAGCGGCAATGGCCACCTGAAGGCCCGCAGCGCCACATCGACCCCGCCCAGCAACGAATGCCAAAGAAAGAAGCCGACCAGGCGCAGCAGGGCCAGCGGTGCCACGGGATGCAGTCCATCCCTGGTCGGGCGCGTGCGGAACCGGGCCAAAGTACTCAACACTGCAGCGACGACGACGAAGGGCGCACCGAACAACAGAGCCGCCTGCTGTCCAGTGGTCAGCAGCCACCAGAGCAAGGCAAAAACCAGCAATCGCCAAGCGAGGGCTGCAACGAATGCCGCGGCTGAGAAAGACATCATTTCTCCTGACAACAATAGCGAGCCTAGCTCGGCCTCAAGCCAGGCCATCGGTCCTAAGCGACAAAAGGGTCTCACAGTTGCGCCCGTTGCGGAACTGCGCGAGACGACAGACGCGCGTTCCCGGTATAGGATTCGCCTTTCTTGGAACAATCACGAGCCCCGATGAGCGAGACCGAGCTGAACCAAATTCGACGGCGTTTCAGCGATGCCTATCGCACCCGCGATTATGCCAATTGCACTCGCCTAGCCGCCGAAGGCCTGCGCCTGGCCGAGGCCAGCCATGATGTCGCGACCCAGACCTTGATGTTGTTATGGCTAGGCGAGAGCCATTGGCAGCGCAAGGAGACCGAGCAGGCTTTCGCGGCACTCAGCCGCGCGGTTGCGGCTGAGCCGCCGGCCGATCCAGGCGATGTCTTCAATGCCGTCTCGACCCTACTGAATATCGCCATCCTTGAGCGTCCGTTGGCCGAGGTCAGGACGTTGCTGGCCCAAGGTCAAGCGCACCTGCAGCAGCATGATCAGCAACGTTCGCGCCACATGCTCGACCTCAGCGCAGGTGACCTCGCGGCCCGCCGCGGCGACTGGCAAGCGGCGCAGCAGCACTATCAGTCGGCCTTCGAGCATCAGCAGGGCGATACCGGCTCACCGCGCTTCACCCTTGCCTCTTATCAGATCAAGCTTGCCGAGGCGAGCTTCATGTTCGGCGATGCCAAGGCGCTGAGTCACTGGTGTGACGAGATCAATGCCGCGCCCAAGCAGGTCGAGGGCGATCGCCTGCGTGCCGAACAGGTACGGCTGCTCTGCTATCGTGCCGGCATCCGAGAGCCAGCCGGTGCCCGCGGGGACGCGGCTACCACGGCCCGCCGCCTACTGCGCTGGCTCGAGGAGATCGATGGCCATCAAGCCGACTTTGCGCGCGATGCCATGCATGTCCTGCTGCGCGAGGGCGATTGGCTCAGTGTCGAGACCTGGCTCGACTACCCCGGCATCGGTGATGACCCACTGATGCGCGGAGACCTACACCTTGCCCGTGCTCGGCACAAACTCGGTATGCCCGCGCGTGACCTGGCCTGGTCAACAGCGATTCCGACCACTGACGGGGCCGGCAATCCATCAGCCAGGGCAAGTGCCAGCGGTCCCACTCCGATCACACTAGCGAGCACGAAGACAGGCTCCTTCAAGGTCTCCAAGGCACGGGATGACCTCCAGGCGGCCAAAGCGCATTATCTCGGCAGGCAAGCCTGGGCAGCACAGGAGGATGAGCGCCTAGAAACCGACCATCATCGCCGACTCCTCAATGCACGGTTGCAGCAGATTGAAGACATGGCCAACCAACTGCGTTGAGCCGTCTCTAGTAAGCTGCCGCCAATGACTGCGCCTCAGCAGGGCTCTCGTCAACAACAATCAGAGACGGCCGCACCATGACCACTGAGCTGAACATCCGCCACATGACCCACACCGAGGTCAATGAGCTGATCCACTGGGCCGAGCGCGAAGGCTGGAACCCCGGGCTGCATGATGCTGAACTCTTCTGGGCCACTGATCCCGACGCCTTCATCGCCGCCGATCTCAACGGCGAGTTGATCGGCGGTGGTGCCATCACCTCCTACGCCGCCGATTTCGGCTTCATGGGCTTCTTCATCGTCCGGCCTGAATTCCGTGGTCGGGGTCTTGGCAACCAGATCTGGCAGGCCCGCCGCGACCGCCTGCTCGAACGGCTGCAGCCCGGAGCGACCATCGGTCTCGATGGAATCTTCAAGATGCAGGACTACTATGCCCGTGGCGGCTTCGTCTTCTCGCATCGCAATATCCGCTTTCGTGGCGAAAAGGGCAGTGAGATTGGAAAACAAGTGGGCAACCAGCATCAGGGCGGGGACGCGACATCAACGACCTCGAGCGATGTCCAGACCGGTTCTCACAGCAGCACGCTGATGCCACTCAACGATCTGCCCTTCGATACCCTGCTCGCCTACGATCGCATCTGCTTTCCAGCACCGCGGCCGGGCTTCCTGAAAGGCTGGATCACCCAGCGGAACGCTCTTGCGCTCGGTCTGCTCCGCGATGGTGAACTGAGCGGCTATGGCGTGGTGCGCCACTGCGCCCAAGGCTACAAGATCGGGCCGCTTTTCGCCGACGATGCTGAGGCCGCGCAGACCCTGTTTACGCGGCTCGCAGCCTTCGCCGGCGATGAGTCGGTGTTCATCGATGCCCCCGAGAACAATCCGGCTGCGCTCGCGCTGGCGCAGCGCCATGGCATGGTCGAGGTCTTCGGCTGCGCTCGCATGTACCTGGGACGGGTCCCGGACATTGCCCATCAACAGGTCTTCGGTGTCACCAGCTTCGAGCTCGGCTGACGGCCGAGCGTGACCTTACTTCCAACCCCGACGGAGATCCTGATGACGGATAAACAGCCGACCAAAGGCTTCAACGCCGATGACGCGGATGCCGTGCTCGCCCGCCTACGCCCGCCGCGGTAGGATGAACGGACTGAGTGAATCTGTCTCGCTGACCGGCCTCGGCCTTGCGCTGCACGTTGCCATTCAGCTCTTGCTGATCATCCGCGTGCTGCTCAAACCGCACCGTGACCCCACAGCGCGACTGACCTGGGTCGTGATGGTCGTCGCTTTGCCCATCGGCGGGATCATCGCCTACCTGCTGCTCGGCGAGACCAACATCGGCCGCAAACGCGCCGAGCGCATGCGCTGGGTCCTCGAACAGATGCCCAACGTCACCGCCGCGCCCGGTATGGACGCACCCAGCCTGAAACCATCGATCCCGGAGCGCCACGTCCACCTGTTCCAGGTCGGTTTGTCCATTAGTGGCTTCGAGCCGATCGGCGGCAACCGCGCCAGTATTCCGCCGGACTCCAATGCCGTCATCGAGACACTCGTCGCCGACATCGACGCCGCCCAAGATCACGTCCATCTGCTGTTCTACATCTGGCTGACGGACAACAACGGACTCAAGGTCGCTCAGGCCTTGATGCGTGCCGCCAAGCGCGGCGTCACCTGCCGCGCCATGGCCGACGACCTCGGCTCGCGCGGCATGATCCACTCCGAGCACTGGAAGGCGATGCAGGCCGCCGGGGTGAAGCTCGCCCGCGCCCTACCCATCGGCAATCCCATCCTGCGCGTGCTCGGAGGGCGCATCGACCTGCGCAATCACCGCAAGATCGTCGTGATCGACGACTGGATCACCTACTGCGGCAGCCAGAACTGCGCCGACCCCGAGTTCCGCGTCAAGGCCAAATACGCGCCTTGGGTCGACATGATGATCCGCTTCGAGGGTCCGATCGCGCGCCAGAATCAGCACCTGTTTGCAGGTGACTGGATGGCCCATGTTGAGGATGACATCGACGCCCTACTGCGCCGTCCCATCCCCAACCCCTCTGCAAGAGGCACCAACGCGAGCGACAGCATCTCTGCCAGTCGCAGCAGCGCCAGCGCCGGCCGCGCCAGCATCGGCGCTCAAGTGGTCGGCACCGGCCCCACGGTGCGCTACTCGGCCATGCCCGAACTGTTCGAGGCCCTGATCTACAGCGCCCGCAAGACGCTCGTCATAACCACCCCTTACTATGTCCCGGACGAATCCATGCAGGCCGCGCTCTGCGCCAGTGCCCGCCGCGGTGTCGAGACCCTCATCGTCTTCCCGCAGCGCAACGACAGCCGCATCGTCGCTGCCGCCAGCCGCAGCTACTACGCTGACCTGCTCGCCTCCGGCGTCCACATCTACGAATACGTCGGCGGCCTGCTGCACACCAAATCCCTGACCCTCGACGGCGAGATCAGCCTCATCGGGTCCGCCAACATGGACCGCCGCAGCTTCGACCTCAACTACGAGAACAACATCCTGCTCTACGACTCAGACCTAACCCAGAAGATTCGCCAGCGCCAGCAGCGCTATCTTGACAGTGCGCTGCTCGTTGATCCCGAACAGGTCGCCAACTGGCCCCGACACCGGCAGTTGATCAACAACAGCGTCGCGATACTAGGGCCGGTGTTGTAGGTGCGGAGCCCCAGCTAGGGGCATCTGGCCTCCGCCTGCCGCAAGACGCTGCGTTAGACCCGCGGCTCGTCGCCCAGCAGGGTCAGCTTCGCCTCTTCAACGTGCCGATGCATATCTTTAATCTGTTCCAAAGTTAGCCCCCAGGATCGGGCACAACGCTCTGTCATCTGCGACCTCTTCTGGATAGCGATTGACTCAACCCTAGGGCCCGCGACCCGATGCGCTTCGTCGCAGTCCCGACAGAACGCCGGCCCTGACCGTCGCATCTGCTCCAACCCTTGCATTTAAGATACTCAAGTAACTGATATAAAGGCTGATTTTTTTAGGCCCAGGATTTGCTTTCAAACTCCATTAACGCCCAAGAGGTGATGTCGAAATGGCGCTCAAGCCGCTGCTTTGGCAACGCCTTCGCTACAACCGTTATTGGAGCTCAGACCGATGCCAATCAGCGATGCTCCGACGATCCCTCGGGTCTGGATCAACGACACCACACTGCGCGATGGTGAGCAGTCGGCCGGAGTCGCCTTCTCGCTGGATGAGAAGCTAGCCATTGCACGTGGGCTCGATGCCCTTGGCGTGCCCGAACTCGAGGTCGGTATCCCGGCCATGGGTGAGGACGAGCGCGACTCGATCCGCGCCGTTGCTGACCTTGGGCTTGACGCTCGCTTGATGGTCTGGACGCGCATGTGCAGCGCCGATATCGATGCCTGCATCGGGCTTGGCGTCGACCTGGTCGATCTTTCCATTCCGGTCTCGGATCAGCAGATTGCGCGCAAGCTCGGCCGCGACCGCGCCTGGGTGCTCGATTGTATCGCCCAGGAGGTGCGCATCGCGCGTGAGCAGGGACTCGAGGTCGGCGTCGGCTGCGAAGACGCCTCACGCGCCGACCCTGACTGGCTCAAGCAGGTTGCCGAGGCGGCCCAGCAGGCCGGCGCCCGCCGCCTGCGCTTCGCCGATACTGTCGGCCTACTTGACCCCTTTGGTACCTTCGAGCGTATCCATGACCTGGCCAGTGTCTGCGACTGCGAGATCGAGATGCACGCCCATGATGACCTTGGCCTGGCTACCGCCAATACCCTGGCTGCGGTTCGGGCCGGCGCCACCCATGTCAACACCACTGTACACGGGCTTGGCGAGCGCGCCGGCAATGCTGCGTTGGAAGAGGTGGTGATGGGGCTCAAGCATGTGCACAGACTGCACACCGGCGTCGACCTGACCCGTTTCGAGACCCTATCCAAGCTCGTCTCCCAGGCCTCTGGCCATCCGGTCAGTTGGCACAAGAGCCTGGTCGGCGACGGCGCCTTTACCCACGAGGCCGGCATCCATGTCGACGGCCTGCTCAAAGATCCGCTGAACTATCAGGGTATCGACCCGGCCGAGGTCGGCCGTCAGCATCGCCTGGTGCTTGGCAAGCATTCCGGCCGGCAGGCGATCCATCTTGCCTATCAGCAGTTGCTCCATCTCGATATCGACGCCGCCCAGGCCGAGCGGGTGTTGCCGCAATTGCGCCGCTTCGTCACCGAGACCAAGCGCCCGCCGGCGAGCGCCGACCTGCGGCGGTTCCTAGAGACGCGGCTGGCCTGAGCCAACCCCTGAGACCAAGGCACTATCATGGATCTGCTTGATCACGACAACGAGGCGATGTACTTCGAGACGCCGCTGCCAGCCGAGGTACAGCAACTACTCGACGAGAGTGGTCAGCACTACCGATCCCAGGCGCTCGATGGGTCATCGGAGGATGAGCTGGAATTGACCTCCGTGGACAGTGCCGAGTGGGCCCTGCTTCGGGCCTATCTCAAGGCCCCCGAGCATCTCTCGGTGATCGTCGCGCTCTATCGCTTTTTCTACTACCGCCACCGCTATACCGAGGCGGTGATGATGGCCGATCGCGCCATCCTGCTCAGCAGCCGACAGCTCGGCCTGAGCGAGGACTGGCGCCAGCTCACAGCATCCGATCTCGAGCAGGCCGCGGAGCGCTCCATGAGCAGCACCCGCTTCCTGCTGTTGGCGCTCAAGGGCGCGGCCTGGCTGCTGCTGCGCCAAGATCAGCCACAGGCCGCTATCGAGCGCCTGGCGCCGGTACGCGCCTTCGATCAGAAGGACCAGCTCGGCACCACTGAGCTGCTGGGCTGGGCCGAAAAGGCCATTCGGCGCGAGGAGGTCGCAAGCGCCGGAGACAATGTCCATCTGCTCGGCGATTGAGCCCTTGCAGAGAGCCGCCGCATCGTAAAAGTGACCTGAAGGCCGAATAGAGCCTATGACCGCACGACGATAGACTAACCTCGACCTTGTAACGGAGACCTCCATGGCCACCCCTAACACGCCCACGCCGCCTTATTCGAGCGCCGAATCGATATCCGATTCACTCGCCCAATCGATCCCCGACTCGATCGATACCTTCGAGTGCGACCTCGACGAGCTGGAGACCGCCGAGGATTTCCTCGACTACTTCGGCGTCGCCTTCGAGCCTGCGATCGTCCATGTCAACCGGCTGCACATCCTGCAACGCTTCCACGACTATCTCGCCGAGGTCGATGAGCTGCCCGACAGCGCAGCGCCCCGCTACCGTCTCTACGCGGATCTTCTGAGTGGTGCATACAACGACTTCGTCGGCTCCGATGCGCGCACCGAGAAGGTCTTCCGCGTGTTCAAGATGCAGGAGCCGCGTCAGGTGAGCGTCGGCCTCGACCAGCTCCTCGCCAGCCGCAATGCCCCCACCTCGCTGACCGAGCAGCCCCTCTGATGCGACCGCAGTACGACTATGGCGACGAGGTCCGCGTGTTGCGCAATGTGCGCAACGATGGCACCTTCCCCGGCCGGCCGACGGGCGCACTGCTAGTGCGTCGCGGCAGCACCGGCTATGTGCGTGACGTGGGCACCTTCCTGCAAGATCAGATCATCTACAGCGTCCATTTCCTCGACAACGACCAGATCGTCGGCTGCCGGGAGGAAGAGCTGCAACCAGCCGCCGACCCCTGGACGCCAAGCCGTTTCGAGTCCCGCGAGAAGGTCGCTGCGCGCATCGCGCTCGGCCGTGGGGGGCGCGTGTTGGTCGAGGAAGGCCGTGTTGGCGAGGTGATCAAGGTGCTGCGCGGGACAGCAAGCGAGGAGGCGCCAGGCACCGTCGCCTATCACGTCCTTTTTCCCGGCTGCAGCCTACTCCAGGTGCCAGAGTCGGCCTTGGCGCCTGCGCCAACGTCGGAGCAACAGCCGGAATCCGAGCCCTTGCCAGAGACACCGCTGAAGCCAGAGCCATCGACGGCAGGCACCAGCGCCAAGCCAGCCGCAGCGGAGCAGAGCCCATGAGCCCGTCACAGGCTATCGCCCCCGAGCCACCGCCATCCGATCAGCGCGCGAGCGAGCCCGAGGGCTATCGTTATCATCTGCTGCGCGCCGCGACCGCCCGCTTCCAGCGCAACATCCCGGCCCTGTCGAGCGACGAGCTGGCCGAGGCCGAGCGCCAAGCCCAGCGCAGCTTTGCCCTTGAGGAGCAGGTCCTCACCAGTGCCGAGGCGCGCGACGTACTGATCCCGGACACGCAGCTGCAGCGCTCCTATCAAGCGGTCAAACAGCGCTACGAGAGCCAGAGCGAGATGGAGGCCGACCTCAAGCGTAACGGCCTCGACAGCCGCCAGCTGCGCCAGGCCTTACGCCGCGAGCTGATCTTTGATGCCGTGATGCAGCGCGTCGGCGCCCGCCATGCCCCGATCACCGACGCCGATGAACGGCTCTTCTACGAGCTGCATCACGAGCGCTTCAGCGCACCCGAGACCCGCAGCGCGCGTCATATCCTGATCACCATTAACGATGACTATCCGGAGAACAGCCGCGGTGCGGCCCGCGCACGCATCGAGGCCATTGCCGAGCGCCTGCGCGCGCAGGCCAGCCCCG
>CAZEZH010000076.1:0-15793 GCA_964516305.1 uncultured Halochromatium sp.
AGCTGGAGTGGATGACCCCCGGCGGTCTTCAACGCTTCCGGCTCGAGCAGCTGAGTGCCACCGATGGCCGGCCCCTTGAGGCCGCGCCCGGCGATGGCTGGACAGTGCGTATCCCGATGCCGGATCAATCGCTTGCACCGGAGGCGCTGCTCGCGAAGGTGCTTTGAAGCCCATTGCGCGGTGGGCCTAGACCTCGGAGACAACCTTGTCGTAAAAGGCGAGGAAGTCGTCGGGTGTTGGCCCCTCGCGCCACTCGATCGCCGAACGGGGATGCTGATTGAGCTGGCCGGTCAGGTTGTAAGGGATCATCGGTCCCCACTCGATCTCACGACGCAGCGGCAGGATGTGCTCCTGGATCACCTCGATGATTGGGCGCACCTCGAACTTCGGGTTGCGCAGGAAGCCAAGCAGTAGCTCGGTATGGCAGTTGCCGGCGCCGCGGCCGAAACCGAAGATGGTGGCATCGACCCGGTTGCAGCCGAGGATGATGGCCTCGATGGTATTCGCAAAGGCTAGCTGCAGGTTGTTGTGGGCGTGGATGCCGATCTCTTTGCCGGTGCCCTTCAGCGCATTCGCATACTTGTGGTAGAGCCGGTCGATCTGCTCGCGGTAGAGATGGCCGAAGCTGTCGACGATCACCATGGTGGTGGCGGGCGTATCGGCAATGGCCTCGAGGACGGTGTCGATCTCTTCCTCGGTGATGTTCGAGACCGCCATCAGGTTGGCGGTGGTCTCATAGCCCTGCTCGGCGGCAAAACGGATCATATCGACCGCTTCTGAGACCTGGTGTGCGTAGAAGGCGACGCGGATCATGCTCAGCGGGCTTTCGGCGGCCGGGACGATCTGGGTCTCCCAGTCGCTCTTGCCGGCATCGGCCATGGCCGCGAGCTTGAGCTCGGTGGCGTCGGCGTCGTGATCGCCGACGACCCGCTGCAGATCGCGCTCGTCGCAGTGGCGCCAAGGACCAAACTTCTCACGCGGGAAGGTCTTTGGTGAGTTCTTGTAGCCGATCTCCATGTAATCGACACCGGCCGCCACACAGGCCCGATAACAGGCGCTGACGAAGTCGTCGCTAAAGCGGTGGCTGTTGACCAAGCCGCCATCACGCACCGTACAGTCCATCACCTTGAGCTCAGGCCTGTAGGTGATCCAGGGGGCCTTGTCTGACATGGGTCTCTCTCCGGGCGAATCTCAGCCTGGAATTGTCCGGTGCTCGCCGGCTCAGGGCATTGTCGGTGGTCACCTAAGGGACGGATTAGAGAGGTCGGCAAGTCTGAGACCGTCGGCCAAAGGCTTGGCTCCTGGCTTGGCCAGACCGCCCCAGATGCGATCAGATGCGGTCAGCGTGCGTCATCCTGCCCAAGCTGGGCCTTGAGCAGCTCGCCCAGGGTGCCGACGCCAGACTCATCAGAGGCTTCATTGGAGCGGTGGTCGGTCTTTGGGCTTGCGGACGAGGACGGTTGCGCTGTGCTGGCCTCGGCGTCGGCGATGCGCTCGGATGCCAGCGAGAGCCCGATACGACGGCGCTCGGAGTCGACCTGGACGATCACCGCATCGACCTCCTGACCGACCTGCACCACGTCTTTCGGATGGTCGACGCGCCGACCGGCGCCGAGCTCGCTGACGTGGACCAGGCCCGTCAATCCCGGCTCGATCTCGACGAAGGCGCCGAACGGCTCGAGCCGCTCGATGCGGCCGCGCACTCGAGTGCCCGGACCATAGCGCTGAGCGGCGTCCGACCAAGGGTTCTTCGCCAAGGCCCGAATCGAGAGCGCAATCCGTTCCGGACGCTTGGGGTTATTGGTTTGCTCGATCCGAAGGACCGCGACCTCGATCTCTTGACCGATGCTCAGTACCTCTTCCGGATGCCGCACCCGACCGAGCGCCAGCTCGCTGATGTGAATCATGCCCTCGACGCCACCGAGGTCGACGAAGGCGCCGAATTCCTGCAGACCGACGACGGTGCCGGGCAGGACGGCGCCTGGCTCGAGCTTGGCGCGGGTCTGGGCAGCGCGCTCGGCCTGTTCCTCTTCGAGTAGGGCACGCCTTGAGACCACCAGGTTCATGCGTCGACCGCCTTCGAACTTGGTGATGCGGAAGGCCGCACGCTGTCCGACCAGGGTGGAGAGGTCTTCGATGAAGTGTAGAGCGGCCTGCGAGGCCGGGCAGAAGGCCCGCTGACCGGCGATCTGGACCTCGAGACCACCTTTGGTGGTGCCGGTAATCTGACCGTCGACCGGTGTGCCGGCCTGGAATGCGGCCTCGAGCTGGTCTGCGCCATGGGCATGGCGGCCGTGGCGACTCCCCAGCACTAGGTTGCCGCTGTCCGGATCGACGCCGGTTACCGCGGCTTCGATGCTGTCGCCGATAGCCTTGTTGACCTGACCGTCCGCGTCACGCAGATTGGCCAGTTCCATGGTCGCCTCCGCCTTACCACCGATATCGACGAATGCATGCTCTTCGCCAATCTCGATGATGGTGCCCTTAACTCGGTCACCTACCTTTGGACGAGCGGCCACGGCCTGCTCGGTTTTTTCCAGCTCCTTGAGCAGGGCCTCGAAATCGTTGTCGTCGGTCATCAATGGCGGGCCTGTCTTCGGGCCGGTCGAGATTTGGGGTTGGGACGCAATCTAGGGCTTTGTGCGGACGGGTGTTCGTGGCACAAGCGCGGTGAATTCTACTCGGCTGATCGGGCATGGGGCCAGTATAAGGCACGCCTTCTTGTGATCTGAGGCATCTTGAGGGCGTCTTAGGTCTTGATTGGGCCTCGCTCAGGTCCCGCATCATTGGGCGTTATGGGGCTTTCGCTGCCGAGCGCGGTTGCTTTGGTTCATTCACTGGGCACCGGTGCCATCCGCGCGTTAAGCTAATCGTACCCTGCTGAATGGCTGACAACGATACAAGAGGCCGGATCGAATGACCCGCTACGATGTCTTCAATGGCGATGCTGACGGTCTATGCGCGCTTCAGCAGCTGCACCTGAGTGAGCCGGACGCCGAGCAGGCGATCCTGATCACCGGCACCAAGCGGGATATCGCGCTCTTGCGACAAGTGCCAGCAGCGGCTGGCGATCAGGTCACGGTGTTGGATATTTCGCTGGACAAGAATCGCGAACCGCTGCTCGACCTGCTCGAACGTGGGGTGAGCGTTCGTTATATCGACCATCATTACCCAGGTGATATCCCTAAGCATCTCAACCTGAAAACCCATATCGACACCACTGCGGATCGGGGCACCAGCCTGTTGGTCGACGATCTGTTGGAGGGCAGCCGGCGTGCTTGGGCCGTTGTCGGCACCTTCGGCGACAACTTCGATACCGCCGCAATCCGCGCAGCGGAGCCACTGGGGCTGAAGCAGGCTGAACTCGAGCAGCTGCGCGAGCTTGGCATCCTGCTGAACTATAACGGCTATGGGGCCGCGGTTGCCGATCTGCATTTTCCGCCCGATGCCTTGTTCGCGCGTTTGCGGCCCTATGCCGATCCGCTCGAGTTCATACATCAGGATGACGCCTTTGCGGCGCTGCAGGCCGGCTATGCGGACGATATGGCGCGTGCGCGTGCGCTGAGCCCAGAGCACAACAGCGAGACGCATCGACTGATGGTGCTCCCAGCTGCGGCTTGGGCGCGCCGGGTCAGCGGCGTCTACGCCAACGAGCTGGCACAGCAAGCGCCGGCGCGGGCGCATGCCATGCTGACTCGACTTGATCAAGGCGGCTTCCTGGTCAGCGTGCGCTCGCCGGTCAGCCGCCCGGATGGCGCCGATGTGCTCTGTCGACAGTTTGAGACCGGCGGTGGCCGCAAGGCAGCAGCTGGGATCAATCAGTTGTCCGCCAACGAATTTCCGCGTTTCGTCGAGGCCTTTTTGGCGGCCTTCGGCAAGGTTTGAGCTGTCCGGTCTTGATGCCGGTTGCAGTGTCGATCAGTTCGCTGATGAGTAAAGAACTGTGAACCCCTTGAAAACCAAGGATAGCCTTCCTGAGGTCACAGACTTTTCCCAATGAGCTGATCGGTTTTTACAGTCAGGGCGGTTGCGATGCGGTATCTGGTCTTCGTCTATGGCACCTTGCTCCGTGGCGAGGTCAATCATGGGCTGCTCGAAGGTGCTGAATGGGTCGGTGAGCATCGCACCGAGCCGCGTTTTACACTGGTGCGGCTCGGCGCCTATCCAGGGCTGATCAATGCTGGCCACACCGCCATTGCCGGCGAACTGTACCGAATCGACCGTGCCGGACTCAGGGCGCTTGATGTGCTGGAGGACTATCCACGGCTCTATGACCGGTGCTTGCTTCGCACGCGCTTCGGCCGTGCCTGGACCTACCTCTACCGCGGCTCGGTGCGCGATCGACCGCGCATCCCAAGCGGCGACTGGCGAGCGGTTTCGTGCAATGCGGCACCGGCACGAGTGGCTGCGGTGCGATGCCGGCGCGATCCGAAGAACCCGGGCCGACAACAGCAGATGCGGTCCCGACTCATGGCGACGGAGAAGAGTATGACGACTGAGAAGAATGCTTCGCAGGCGACCGAGGAGGGCCGCTTTACCATCCAGCTCGAGCAGCGTGAGGGCTTTGAGATCAACGTCGGGTTCGATTGGAAGCGCGCTGCCGATCTACTGATGGACGAGCCGCCGCCATTGGGTGGGACCAATGGCCCGAACGCCTCGCGGCTGCTCGCGGCCGCGGTGGGCAATTGTCTGTCGGCGAGTCTGCTCTATTGCATTGGCAAGGAGGAGCCACCCGATGCGAGTCTGCGCACCGAGGTCACCTGCGTGATGGTGCGCAACGAGAAGAAGCGCTTGCGCATCGGTCGCATGGAGGTGCGGTTGATCGTCGCGCCGACGCTGTTGGACTCCAAGCGTTTTGAGCGTTGTAAGACCCTGTTCGAGGATTTCTGCGTGGTCTCGGCCAGTGTGCGGGCTGGTATTCCGATTGCTGTCTCGGTGCTCGATGAAGCAGGCAACCTGCTGCACCAGAGCGATTGATGCTGCGCTCGGTGAGCTCGGTGCTCTGGCGAGGCCGACGCCGACGTCGCCTGCTGCTGTTCGGGCAAGGTGCCATCGCCGATGCCTGCGCCAGCGCTCTGAGTGGAGATCGTGAGCGGCTGACTAGGGGGCAGGGCGCTGATGCCCCCAAGCATGAGCTATCGAAGGCCGATGTTTGGGTGCTGGCGGGCCTCGATGAGCCGCTGTCGTTGCTCGACGACTTGGTGAAGCGGCTTGAGCCGCTGCACCGTCGGCGGCCAGTGCGGGCGCTCCTCATCGATGCTGCCGTCGCGCCTGAGGCCAACACCTTAACCGCGGCTCGCACGGCCTGGCCGGACGACCTCCAGCTTGAGCAGGTCTCGATCCCCAGCGCCGCCGCGCGGCGTCTACTTGCAGGCTGGCCCTTGCATTGGGGGGCAGACCCGCGCTTCGGCCAGCCCATCCACCTGCTCATTGTCGGTCCTAGCCCGTTCGCCGAGGCGCTGCTGCTACAGGCCCTGCGCATCAGCGGTTACGGCGAGCAGCGCACCCGCTTTACCCTGCTGAGTGAGGCGCCCGTAACCTGGGAGCAGGCCTTCGCGGCGGCCTATCCGCAGGCGCATGAGATCGCCGATCTGCACTTCGGCTCACTCGAGGCAATCGACCTGGCCGGCGTGTCACCTGTGACCACGGCCGTGGTCTGCATCGAGCCAGTCTCCGAGTCCTTGCAACAGGCGCGAGCCTTGGCCGAGCGTCTGCTGAATGCGCAGCAGAGTTCGCCGCCGATCTTCGTCGAGATTGGCGAGGCCACGCCCGTCGGCGAGCTGAGCGATTGGGACGGTCAGCTGATCCCGATCAGTGAGGGGCAGCTGGCGCTTGACCGAGCCGTCTTAATCGATGGGCGGGGCGATGAGTTAGCGCGCGTCATCCATGAGCATTATCGCGATACCACCGAGGCCCAGGGTCGCGATCCATCCCTGGAACCGGCTGGACAGCCCTGGTCGACATTGGCCTCATCGTATCGGGATGCGAATCGCCATCAAGCCGACCATCTATGGGCGAAGCTGGCGATGACCGACTGCCAAGCGGTGCCTGAGAGTCAGGTCGAGTCCTTTGCCTTCGCGCCGGTTGAGGTCGAGCGGTTGGCGGTGATCGAGCACGGGCGCTGGGCTGCAGACCGCTGGCTGGACGGCTGGTCCTATGCGCCGACACGCGACAACCTCCGCAAGCACCATCCTCAGCTAATCCCCTATCAGCAGTTATCCGGACCGATGAAGGATCTGGATCGCTTTGCGGTGCGGCTGGTGCCGACCCTGCTGGCGCGTTCAGGGCTTGGTGTGCTGCGCATGCTCTTGATCGGTGTGGCCCCCGCGGAGGTGCCGAACCGGGGGCGGGCGGGAACGCAGCTCGATGCCCTGATGCGGCGAGCGCTGGCGCGATTGGCGGCGCGTTACCCTGACCGCGCCTTGATCATCGCATCCTCGCTCGAGGGTGCCGCGCCGAGACGATTTGCTCGGATCGCGACCAATGAGTTTGGCGCTGGATTCTTTTTGCTCTTGCCGGCGCCGCTGCCGCATTTGCTTGCAGGTCTCGATGAGTCTGGGCGTTTGCAAGCGCTCGCCTTAGTGGCCCATGCCAAGCGCCGGATTTCGCTGTCAGGCGCCGAGGATCTCAAGCGCTGGCTCGCTCAGCGCGCCGAGATCCGAGTCGAGCTTGGTGTTACAGATCGGATCTCCGCGGACGTTGATGGCCGTCGCAAGCGGGTGCGCATCACGCCTAATGTTGGCCTCGAGTGGAACTTTGAGTACTGAGAGCGAGGACCGGTCAGGCGCTTGGTAGCAACTCCCGAGCGTCTGCTGCGGCTGCCGATCCTTTGCTTAGTGGGAAGCGGTAACCCTGGTGCAGGCAGTATCCAAGCCATTTGGAGACAAACAGGTTGGCGCGCCATTTGGCGGCCAAGGCTGGCGATTGATAATGACTGAGGATCGGTAGCACCGTTTGCCTGAGGTTGAGCACCTCGACCTGCTCCGCATCGTGATAGGCGCGTAAGAGTGCATCCGGCTCGGATGGATGCTGCGCAGCTGCCTCGCCACGCAGCACGTGGGTGAGGCGCAAGGTGGTCGTGTAGGGCGATTGCTCAACGATCGAGAGTGACAGCTCCGCCAAGCCCTTGGGTCTTGAGCGGAGCTGGCCTGACAGTTCTGACAGTTGCGGCAAGGTCGGCGCGAGCCGCATCAGCGCAGCATAGTTTTCTTCACATAGCGCCATCAGGCCGCCGACGTCCGGTAGTGGCGCCAGCAGCATAAGGCGAGAGAAGGACGACAGCGTGGATGCTTGCATCGCGCGTGGGTGCCGAGTCGGTTTTGGCGCAAACTTCCGCCGGTTGGGTGGCCATCAAGTGCTAGGCAGCCCTGCCGGTCGGAATAGTATTTGCGGCCCGTTGGGCTTCAGCCTGTTGGGTCTTAGGCGGTATCGCCCTGCTGCTTGGCGATATCAGCGCGCACCTGATCCATGTCCAGCTCCTCCGCCTTGCCGATCAGCTCTCGGAAGGAACTCTCGGGGAGCGCACCCGGCTGCGAGAAGATGATCACATTGTCGCGGAAGATCATCAGGGTTGGGATCGAGCGAATCTGGAAGTGAGCGGCAATCCCCTGTGCCTCCTCGGTGTTGACCTTTGCGAAGACGATGTCCTCATGGTCGTTCGACACCTTTTCGAACACGGGCGCGAACGAGCGGCAAGGGCCGCACCAGGTTGCCCAGAAATCGACAATCACGAAGGGGTTGTCGTTGATGGTCTGCTCGAAGTTCTGCTCGTTGAGTTCTACGACGGCCATGAGCGGCTCCTCTGTCGCTAAAAAGTGGTTTGCAGTCTAACAGAACCCACGGCCACCCCGCTGGTTCCCGTCCTCAGTGCGCGGTCATCCGATGCCCTTGTGTGTCAGGGCGACACTGAAGTCACCTGACAAGTAGCCCTCAATGATCTCCAGGCCAACATCCATCTCCAGGGCCCAGGCCTCGACTGCCCCGGGCATCAGGTAGTTAAAGGTCAGCGACTGGTGGCTACCCTTCAATGAATTGAACACCAGCCCCTGGTGTGCAGCGCTCAGGCAGCGGGCAATGAACGCGCCCGTCTCTTCGTGCGTCAACAGGGCCATGGCACCGCTGGCGAGGTACCAATCGGCCTCGGGGAGGGGGTCGCTGAGCACGTCGCAACGGAGGATCGTGCAGCCGGTGCGTGCTCGGGCTCGCTCCACCATGGCCTCGACGGCATCGAGACCGATGTACTGGCGCGGCAGATCGTTGCGCGCGGCGAGGAAGGCGTGCAGGTCGCCAAGACCGCAACCGACGTCGACGAGCGAGATGCGCGATAGATCTGACGGCAGTAGGCTGCGCAGCACGTCGAAGCGGATCTGCTGACTTTCAGTGGAGCGCCAATGCACGCCTTCGGCGTTGTCGCCGTAACGTGCTAAGGCATGGCGGTAAAAGCTTTCGGTATCAACGCGGGGCATGGGAATCCAGTCAGAGGAGGAGGTTGCCAACAATCGGGTTTGTTGTAAGAGGTGATGGGGTGCTGGAAAGGTTGCTAGCCGGGAACCTGGCTGCAGTCAGGCTGCCGAAGCGGCCATGCAAGCCTGAATCCTCCTAGCTGCTCTCGACATTTGCTCGCATCCGACGGCTCGCGCCCAGGCGACGGCATTCACCATCTAGCCTGCAGCCGAGTCCGCCGTCCGTTTCAGGTCGAGTTTCAACGAGGCGCACAACGAGACGCAAAAAATGTTGAGCATTTTTCCTTGACAATTGATCTTCGAAAAACCAACTAAGGAACTAGGAAAAGGCCGCGTCAACCTGAAGGCATCACATCATGAGACTCTCCACCAAGGGCCGCTATGCCGTCACCGCAATGCTCGATCTCGCGCTCAACTCGGGCAGAGGGCCGGTAACCTTGGCCGACATCTCGGTCAACCAGGGTATCTCCTTGTCCTATCTTGAGCAGCTGTTTGCGGCGCTGCGCGCGAAGCAGCTCGTGAGAGGGATTCGAGGCCCTGGCGGAGGCTATTATCTAGGCAAGCCTGCTGCCGAAATCACAATCGCTGACGTCATCTGCGCCGTGGACGAGTGGGTAGAGTTTACCCGCTGCGGTGGCCGCGAGAACTGCCGCGGTGGCGAGCGCTGCCTCACCCATAGCCTCTGGGACCAGCTCAGCGATGAGATTTTCACCTTTTTGAGTGAGATCTCGCTAGCCGACCTCGTCGAGCGTGGTCAGCGCAATCCGAGGCAGAACGACCGCATCGAAAAGCGTCCGTTACCGGCTGGGAAGCAGCGCGCTGCCTAGTTGGCACGGGTGCCCGACCCAAGGTCCGGGCGTGGACGGACCTGGACCTAGTTTGAATCGCTGAACCTAAGGCTGGCCTAAACTTCGTGGTCAAGCTTCCGTCTTGGCCTAGATCAGTCGACTGGCGCATCAGTTCGCCAGCTGATCGATGGCTAATGCTATTCTTAGTCATTCGGCTCGCTTCAATCCACTTTTTGAGGCGCCCTGGCCAGCTACCTCAGTAGGCCGACTGAGCAGCGCTGCGATCGCCGTTGGGTGGAGCAGCTGCTCTAGGTACAAGCGAGATCCCCTGTCGCCATGCCGGTTGAAACCGATGCGCTGCTAACCATCCAAGACCTGGTCCGCTGGGGCGCCTGCCGCTTTACCGAGGCCGGACTGCACTTTGGCCATGGTACCGACAATGCGTTCGACGAAGCTGCCTGGCTCGTGGCCGACGCGCTCAAGGTGCCAGTTGATCTGATTGGCGATTATGCTCGCTGCCGCGTCACCGACACAGAGCGTGAGATGGCCATTGCACTGCTCATGCGGCGGATCGAAGAGCGCCGACCATCGGCCTACCTCACTGGCCGCACCTGGTTCGCGGGGCTGGAGATGACCGTCTCCGATCAGGTGATGGTGCCGCGCTCGCCGCTTGCCGAACTCGTCTGCGATGGCTTCGCACCCTGGATAGAGCCCTCGGGGGTTGGCCGGGTGCTCGACCTCTGCACCGGCAGTGGCTGCATCGGCATAGCCACGGCTATGCATCTGCCCGATGCTGATGTCGATCTGGCCGATATCTCACCGGCCGCGCTGCGGGTGGCAATGCGCAATCGCGCGCTGCACGGGTTGGAGGACCGAGTCCGTATCATTGAGTCGGATCTGTTTGCCGCTATCGACGACGAGGCGGTCTACGACGTCATCGTCTCCAACCCGCCCTATGTTGCGGCTGAGGAGTTGGAGTCGCTTCCCGCCGAGTACCGCCACGAGCCGCAACTGGCATTTGCGGCCGGGGAGTCCGGGTTGGATCTGGTCTTGCGTATCCTCCGTGATGCGCCAGACTTCTTGGCCGATGATGGCTTATTGATCGTCGAGGTTGGCAGTGCTGCCGAAACCCTGCAGGATCGGTTCCCGAGGCTGCATTTGACCTGGCTCGAGTTCGAACGCGGTGGCGATGGTGTGTTTCTCATGCGCCGCCAGGAGCTGGTCGATGCTCATCCAGCCTTCGCTGAGGCTGTGGCGGACTCCTGAGTGCCGGCCCCGGCGTTGGCCTGACGCCATATCCTGATCCAAACAACGCAACGAGGCCCGACGCCCGCGCCTTGAGGTAGACAAGAACGATGCTTGAAAAGACCCACAGCACCACGACTCAGGAGCCCAGTGAGGGGCACGCTCGCAGCCGCCAACAAGGAATGGCGCATTCCCTGGCCAGCGAGGGCGCTGCCGATCAGCGCACCGTGTTCGATCTGGAGCTGATCCAGCGGTACGACCAGAGCGGCCCGCGCTATACCTCCTATCCGACCGCGCTCGAGTTCGATCCGGCCTTTGATGAGAACCGCTACAAGCAAGTCTGCCAAGAGACCAACGCTAGCGGTCGGCCGTTGTCACTCTACTTCCACATCCCATTCTGCGATACGGTCTGCTTCTATTGCGCCTGCAATAAGATCGCGACCAAGGACCGCACCATGGTGCAGCCCTATCTGGATCGCGTTTATAAAGAGCTGGCGATGCAGTCGGCGCTGTTCGACGATGACCGCGTCGTCGAGCAATTGCACTGGGGCGGTGGCACGCCAACCTTCATCAGCGCGGCGCAGATGCGCGAGCTGATGGCCGAGACCCGCAAGCACTTCAAGCTCGCTGACGATGATGTCGGCGAGTACTCGATCGAGATCGATCCGCGCGAGGCCAAGGGCGATACCATCGCGCTGCTGCGCGAGATCGGCTTCAACCGCATGAGCCTTGGCGTGCAGGATTTCGATCCGCGCGTGCAGAAGGCGGTGAACCGAGTGCAGAGCGAGGACGAGACCTTCGCTGTGCTCGAGGCCGCACGCTCCGAAGGCTTTCGCTCGATCAGCATCGATCTGATCTACGGTCTGCCGCATCAGACCGCCGAGAGCTTCCTCGATACGCTCGACAAGATCATCGCCGTCGGCCCCGAGCGCCTGTCGGTGTTCAACTATGCGCATCTGCCGCGCCGCTTCATGCCGCAGCGGCGCATCGACGAAGATCAGCTGCCACCGCCGCAAGTCAAGCTCGAGATCCTGCAGGCGACCATCGAGCGCCTGACCGACGCCGGCTGGCTCTACATCGGCATGGACCACTTCGCCCGCCCCGATGACGAGCTGGCGCTGGCGCAGCGCAATGGCACCCTGTATCGCAACTTCCAGGGCTACTCGACCCATGCCGACTGCGATCTGCTCGGCCTCGGCGTGACCTCGATCGGCAAGGTCGGTGCGACCTATGGCCAGAACCGGCGCGAGCTGGAGGAGTACTACGCCGATATCGATGGCGGCCATCTGCCGGTGTTCCGCGGCATCGAGCTGAGCCGCGATGACGAGATTCGGCGCGACGTGATCACCCGCCTGATCTGTCTCTTCAAGCTCGATTTCAGCGAGGTCGAGCGCGCTTGGGACCTCAATTTCCAGGACTACTTCGGTCGTGATCTGGCCAAGCTCGAGGGTATGCAAGCCGACGGGCTGCTCGAGATCGACAGCAGCGGTATCCGGGTGTTGCCCAAGGGCCGGCTGCTGATCCGCAACATCTGCATGGCCTTCGATGCCTATATGGAAGCCAAGCAGGGGCAGGGCGGTTTCTCGAAGGTGATCTGAACGCGACCTTGAGTAGCGGGGGCTCGCCGCGTGCGTGGCGAACCCTTCGGCGTGCGCCCACTGTCCATGATCAACAGTGAGTGGATAGTGGCTTCTGCTTGGTGCACATGCGGAGCCTGAGATGCTCGATTTTTCTGTCTACCTCATCACTGATGCCGCGCTCTGCGCGCGCCTCGGGCTCGTTGAGACCGTTGCGTCGGCCTTAGGCGGTGGCGTGACCGCAGTGCAGTTGCGCGATAAGCAGGCCACCGATGCCGAACTTATCCAGCAGGGTAGGGCGCTGAAAGGCCTGTTGACCGGAACCAGCATCCCGCTGATCGTCAACGATCGGCTTGAGGTGGCAGTGGCGATTGACGCCGACGGTCTGCATTTAGGTCAATCAGATGCGAGCGTCGCCGAAGCGCGCGAGTGTCTTGGCGCCGAGGCGATCTTGGGGCTCTCGGTGCAGACCCGCGATCAGCTGAAAGCGCCTGAGCTGAGTCTGGTCGATTACCTTGGCGTTGGACCGGTGTTTGCCACGGCGACCAAGCCCGATCATTCATCGCCGCTCGGTTTTGATGGGCTGGCGGCGATCTGCGCGATGAGCCCATTGCCGGTAGTCGCCATCGGTGGCCTGACCGCCGAGCATGCGGCGTCGGTCTGGTCCGCTGGAGGGGTCGGCATGGCGGTGGTCTCGGCCATCTGCGCCGCGCAGGACCCCGAGCAAGCAACCCGCGAGATCGCCGAGGCTTGTAGGGTCGCGCGCCTCGGCAGCACCGATGCCGGCGCCAATTCGCTTTAACACGCTTTAACAGCTGCCAAGCTCAAGCTGCGGGCCGAGGCGCGTTGGTATTGAAAGGCAAAATAAATGAAAGTTCACTATGTTGAATTAGTTGACGCTCTGTATTTAAAGCTTGGTGGCGGTGAGCCAGATGGAGTTATTGAGATTGCAGGGGGGGGTGAATGTCGATACAACTGCTGGAGGGAAGCTCGCGGGCATTGAAATATTAAAAGCATCGAAAAAAATTAACATAAACACTATTTTGTCTTACGCGCTTGAACTAGACCACGATTTATTAACGAAGAAAATCGCCTAACGATGGCTCTAGCCAAAGCCGGTTTCGCTCTCGCTCAACCGGTTCGGCTGAGCATGGCGCTTAGGCAACGATATCGTGGTGCATGACAGGATTTCTCCCGCAAGCCAAATGGTAACGATCAAGCATGTCCTCGCGATCGCCGGCTCCGACCCGTCCGGCGGCGCGGGTATCCAGGCCGATATCAAGGCCATCTCGGCCAATGGTGTCTATGCGATGGCGGCGATCACCGCGCTGACCGCGCAGAACACTCATGGGGTTCGTGGGGTGCAATTGGTCGCGCCCGAGTTCGTCACAGCGCAGATCGACGCGGTATTCGAGGATATCCGTGTCGATGCGGTGAAGATCGGCATGCTCGGCTCGCCCGAGATCACGCTGGCCGTGGCCGAGGCGCTTGCGCGCCATGGTGCGCAGCGCATCGTGCTGGACCCGGTGATGGTGGCTAAGGGCGGCGATCGACTGCTCTCGGAAGCCGCCATCCGAACCCTCATCGAGCGCTTGCTGCCATTGGCGACCATCCTCACGCCGAACCTGCCGGAGGCGGCGGCGCTGCTCGATGAGCCGGAGCTGATCGATCTCCAAGCGATGCCGGCACTCGCCGAGCGGTTACTGGCGCTGGGACCTTCCGCGGTGCTTCTGAAGGGCGGCCACCTGAGCGGGGCGGTTAGCCCGGATTATCTGGCCACGGCCGATGGAGGCGTTTGGCTGGAAGCCGAGCGTATCCCGACCAAGAATACCCACGGCACCGGTTGCACGCTCTCATCGGCGCTGGCGGCGCAACTTGCGAGCGGCGCCGAACCGATCGTCGCGGCGCGCGCCGCCAAGGCCTATGTCGCCGGCGCGATTGCTCATGCTGACAGCCTCGAGGTCGGCAAAGGCCAGGGACCAACCCACCATTTCTATGCCTATTGGGACGGTTGGTAGGGTGTCCATCAACTGCTTCCCGATTTGTGAGTTCATGTCAGGCAATCATCATGAAGTAGAACATGGACAGCCACTTAGCATGGACCCTGCTAAGGTTCTTAACGCGGCGCTACGGCGACGGTTAAAGCGATTGTTTTGCACCAAGCTGTGGGTGCGCTCCAACGGTGTCCGCACCACCGGGCGCCTCGGATGATGACCAGTGTTGCCAGCCAGGAGGCACGCCGCGAGGTCGAGCTGGGCATGCTGCTGATGACCATCGCGATGCTGTTGTTCCCGGTCAGCGACGCGTTGGCAAAATTCCTTACGGCTGAGCTAACGTCAGTGCAGATCGCAGCCGCTCGTTTCCTTTTGCAATCGTTATTGCTGCTGCCGGTAGTCCTATTCTTCAAAAGGGGGCGTTTACCGCGGCCGGGCGTTCGTCATCTCGCCCTGGGAACCCTGATTGGCTTTGCAGTAATCTTTCTCTTCTCAGGTTTGCAATATCTGCCACTGGCCAACAACACTGCATTATTCTTCATTGAGCCACTGCTGTTGACCCTACTCTCGGCGCTGGCCTTGCGCGAGCCAGTGACTCTGCGTCAGTGGCTGGCAGTGGTGATCGGCCTCGCCGGTGCGCTGATCGTCCTGCGCCCGAACTGGGCGGCGTATGGTCCTGCGGCGATTTTTCCGGTAGCGGCGGGCGCCTTTTTCGCCGCCTTCTTGGCACTGACGCGGGTTGTCGGTGGGCGCGATGATGCGCTGACGCTTGCGTTCTGGACTGGAGCCGCCGCCGCGCTGGTCTTGTTGCTGATCATGGGCTTTGGATCGCTTGGCCAAGAAGGGCCAGCAGCCGCTGCAGCGGCGCTGCTAGCGTTCCCAGCACTTAGCGTCTGGCCGCTGCTGCTCGGGGTCGGTGCCATTGCGGCGGCGACCAACGTCTTAACCGCATTGGCCCTGCAGCGAGCAGGCGCCGGGGTGCTGGCTCCCTTCCAGTATCTCGAGATCCTTAGCGCCACGCTCCTCGGCTGGCTTATCTTTAGTGAGATCCCTGATCTGCTGACCGGGTTTGGAGCCAGCATCATCGTTGTCTCTGGCCTTTACGTGTTTACTCACCAAGGGCGGCGATCGGCTCCAGCGGTAGCATGGAAGCCAGAAGGACGTGGGAAGAGGGTCGGACGCGGTGGTTGACATGACGGCCGGCCGCGCAATGCAATGATGGGTGGCGTTCATGGGCTACCAACGCGTTCTGCTTGTGGGCCGTTGAGGCCTCCAGTATCGTTCACTGATGCGTCTGGAGAAGATCAAGCTCGCCGGCTTCAAGTCGTTCGTTGACCCAACCACGGTACCCTTCCCGAGTAATCGGGTCGGCGTGGTCGGGCCGAATGGCTGTGGCAAATCAAACGTCATCGATGCGGTGCGCTGGGTCATGGGCGAGAGCTCGGCGAAGATGCTGCGCGGTCAGTCGATGGCGGATGTCATCTTCAACGGCAGCAGCTCGCGCAAGCCGGTTGGGATGGCCCATATTGAACTGGTGTTCGATAACAGCGATGGTCGTGCGGGCGGTGAGTTTGCCCGCTTTGCACAGATCGCGGTCAAGCGGCAGGTCTCGCGCGATGGTCAGTCGAACTACTTCTTGAATGGCTCTCGCTGTCGGCGGCGCGATATCCAGGACCTCTTTCTCGGCACCGGCCTCGGGCCACGCAGCTACGCGATCATCGAGCAGG
>CAZEZH010000077.1:0-15781 GCA_964516305.1 uncultured Halochromatium sp.
GGTCTGCTCACCGCCACCGCGACCGGGATTGGCAGTTGGTATTTCGGCTCACCGTTCCTGACCTCAGCCCATGGCCATCTGCATCTGCCGGTCATCGGTGATGTCGAACTCGCCTCGGCGATGCTGTTCGATCTCGGCGTCATGATGGTGGTGATCGGCATCACCCTGGTGATCCTGATCCGGTTAGGCCGCATCGGACTGGTCCAGCGCGACCCGGCCACCTCAGACCCCGACCGCAACAGCTGATGGAAGCACTCATTGCCATCGTCGTTGGCCTACTCACGGCCTGCGGCATCTATCTACTTCTGCGAGGACGCACCTTTCCGGTCGTGCTCGGTATCACACTGCTGTCCTATGCGGTGAACCTGTTCCTGTTCGTGATGGGCCGGCTGAGCATCGGTCTGCCTGCGGTCCTGGAGCCGAACCGCAGCGACTACGCCGACCCCCTGCCCCAGGCGCTGGTGCTGACCGCAATCGTGATCGGCTTTGGGATGACCGCCTTCGTCGTGGTCTTAGCGCTGCGCGCGCGCGCTGACCTCGGTAACGACCAGGTCGACGGACGCGAGCCATGAACCTGCTCGGCAACCACATGATCATTGCCCCGATCCTGGTGCCACTGCTCACCGGCATCCTGCTGGTGCTGCTGCGCGGCAGCGCGACCCCACTGCGCCGCACCATCAGCATGTTGGGCGTCCAACTCCTGCTCGCGGTCTCGCTCTGGCTGCTGCTCCAGGTCGCGAGCGGCGAGCTTCTGGTCTATCAACTCGGCAGCTGGGCCGCACCTTACGGCATCGTGCTGGTCGCCGATCGCCTCTCGGCAGCGATGGTGATGCTGACCGCGGTGCTGGCGCTGTTCGCGATGATGCACGCCATCCAAGGCAGCGATCGGCGCGGACGCCAGTACCATGTCCTATTCCAGTTCCTGCTCATGGGCTTGAACGGCGCCTTCCTCACCGGCGACCTGTTCAACCTCTTCGTCTTCTTCGAGATCTTGCTGATCGCTTCCTACGGCATGCTGCTGCATGGCGGCGGCGCAGCCCGCAGCCGGGCCGGCCTGCATTACGTCATCGTCAATCTGGTCGGCTCAAGTCTGTTCCTCTTCGCGGTCGGCACCCTCTATGGCGTGCTTGGCACCCTGAACATGGCCGACCTCTCGCTGCGCGTCACCGCACTTGGACCGGAGGATGTCGGCCTGGTGCGCGCCGCCGCGCTGCTATTATTCCTGGTCTTCGCGCTCAAAGCAGCACTGGTACCGCTGCACCTCTGGCTGCCCGGGGCCTATTCAGCCGCCGGCCCGGCCTCGGTCGCCCTATTCGCCATCATGACCAAGGTCGGCGCCTATTCGATCATCCGTATCTACAGCCTGATCTTCGGCACCGAGGCCGGCCCGCTCGCCAACCTGGTCGAGCCTTGGCTGCTGGTGCTGGGTCTGCTCACCATCGTCGTCGGCACCATCGGTGTCCTGGCCAGCCGGCATCTGGCCTTGCTGGTTGCGCATCTGGTGGTGATCTCGAGCGGCAGCATCCTGACCGCGTTCGGTCTTGGCAGTCAGGCCGCGCTGAGCGCCGGCCTGTACTACAGTTTCCAATCCGCCTTGGTTACCGCCGCCCTATTCATGCTGACGGAAAATGTCGCCCGCACCCGCGGTGTCTTTGCCGATCAATTGCGCGCCGGCCCGATGCTGCCGGCAGCGAACCTGCTTGGCGGCCTGTTCCTGATCTTGGCCCTAGCCGTCGCTGGCGTGCCGCCGCTGTCTGGATTCATCGGCAAGGTCTTGATCATCCAAGCCAGCATTGACACTCAGGCAATGGCTTGGATTATGGCGATCCTGCTTAGCACAAGCCTATTGACGCTCATCGCACTGGCGCGCGCCGGCAGCACCATGTTCTTCAAGACCGACACCAACGCCGGCGCAGCAACCCTGCCAGATGCAGCCAACCTGGTGCCAGTCGCTGCGGTGGCCGCTCTGAGCCTGCTCTATGTGGTCTACGCCAGCCCGCTCTACCGCTATACCGATGCGGCAGCGGCCCAGCTTCTGAGCCCAGCGAACTACATTGAGACGGTGCTCAGCGGCGAGCCATCGCGCCCCGCCAAACATTGAGCAACCGATGAAACAGCTGCTCCCCCACCCGATCCTGTCCCTGATGTTGCTCGGCCTCTGGCTGTTGCTGGTCAATTCGGTCAGCCCTGGTCAGATCCTGCTTGGCGCACTACTCGCCTGGCTGATCCCGCTTTATACCGCACGCTTCTGGACGGCTCAGATCCATATCCGGCGGCCGCTATTGCTACTGCGGCTCGCCAGCACCGTCCTCAGGGATATCCTGATCGCCAACATCGCGGTTGCGCGACTGATCGTCGGCCCAAGGGAGCGCATTCAGCCGGCCTTTATTCGCATGCCGCTGCGGGTGAAAGGCAATGTCAGCGTCAGCCTGCTGGCCAATATCATCACCCTGACACCCGGGACCGTCTCGGCCTCACTCAGCCCCGACCGCAGTGAGTTGATCATCCACGCGCTGCAAGGGACCAACCCCGATGCGATCATTGCAGACATCCGCGAGCGCTATGAGCAGCCGCTGCTGGATGCATTGGAACAGACCTGAGGTTTTGTGAAGGGTGAAGGGGGGGGCTGGCTGACTTACCCAGCTGGCGACTAGGTGAGAGCCTTGGTCAGGTTGTGCCTTTTAACGTCTTGGCGTTAATAGATCCCGAATATGGTTAACGAAGTCAGGTTACTGATGGAGACAAGGCGATGAGCGAGCTGCCCGAGACCGGGCTGATTCTAAACCTAGCGCTAGCGGTCGGCTTCCTGCTGGTGACCGCAGCCCTATTGCTGTCGCTGTGGCGCCTGATCATCGGCCCAGATCCGTCAGATCGCATCCTGGCCCTCGACACGTTGTACGTAAACACCGTCGCGCTCTTGGTCCTGCTCGACATCAGGCTCGCCAGCAGCCTCTATTTCGAAGCGGCGCTGCTGATTGCACTGTTTGGCTTTGTCGGGACGGTAGCGCTGGCCAAGTTCTTGACCCGCGGAGACATCATCGAGTGAATACCGAGCTTGCAATCCTACTCGTCGAACTCCTGGTCGCACTCTTGATCCTGATCGGCGCCGGCTTCACGCTACTTGGCTCCGTCGGCCTGGTCCGGCTTAGCGATCTCTATGAACGGCTGCATACCCCGACCAAAGCCACCACCCTCGGCGTCGGCAGCCTGCTGATCGCCTCAGCGGTGTTCTTCAGCTGGCGCCAACCCGGCGTCTCCCTGCATGAGGTGCTGGTTGCGGTCTTTCTGTTCATTACCGCCCCGGTCAGCGCCCATCTCATCGCCAAGGCCGCCTTGCATCAGCGCACCTCAAGCCGCTCTGGCCTACCGCCCGAGACCTTGCTCGAGAAGCACGATGGCCATGGGTCGGAAACGGTCTCCAGCGACAAGGTCTAAGGCGATTACCGCTCCACCGCAAATCGGTTGAAACAGCGCTAGGTCGTCGCAAACCCTGAACCGGAATAAGTCAAGCAGACTGACCAACAGGAGAACCAGCAGATGCCAGATCGCCCCATCGCCCTCGTCACCGGTGCCTACCGCGGCCTCGGACAGGAGACCTGCCGGCAGCTCGCGCTGCTCGGTTATCAAGTTGTACTCACCGCGCGGCGCGAGCAGGAAGGACAGGCGGCAACGGATGCCTTGGCCAAGGACGGCCTGAGCGTCCTATTCCAGCCGTTAGATGTGACCGATGAGACCTCGCGCATCGCGCTCCGCGATCGCCTGCAGCAGGGCTTTGGACGCCTGGATGTGCTGGTCAACAACGCCGGCATCTTTCCCGATCCGGCGCCAGGCATTCCCGACTCGAGCATCTTGCACGTTGATCTCGAGCCCATCAGACGGGCCTTCGAGACCAACACCTTGGCGGCGCTCCGTCTGTGCCAGCTGTTGATCCCGTTGATGGCCGGCGAAGGTCGGGTGGTCAACCTCTCGTCCGGGATGGGCCAGCTCAGCGATATGAATGGCTTTTGCCCGGCCTACCGGTTATCGAAGACGGCGCTCAACGCGGTCACCCGCATCTTTGCCGACGAGCTTGGCGCCGACAGCGGCATCAAAATCAATTCGGTCTGTCCCGGCTGGGTCCGCACCGAGATGGGTGGGTCGAATGCCCATCTCAGTATCGACGAGGGTGTCAAAGGCATCCTCTGGGCCGCCACCCTTCCCGCTGATGGTCCGAGCGGCGGCTTCTTCCGCCACGGCGAGCCGATCCCTTGGTGACGCCGACCGCGGTGCAGCAAAAGCTCATACCGCCTAGCTTGTCTTTTCGCTCGCCTTTAAAAAAGGCCCGGCTAAGGGAGGCCGGGCCGAACTGTCTCTTGGGAGAGAGACGAGGAGGACACTGTGCTAACGCGCGCATCATTCACGATGCACCCGTCAGTCTATTAACCACTTAGTGCATGAACAGACCGCCGTTGACGGGCAGATTGGCGCCGGTGACGTAGCCGTTGGCCTCATCGAGCAAGAAGGCAACCGCACTCGCGATCTCTTCCGGTCGACCCATGCGGCGCATCGGCACGCTCGCGACGATGGCCTCGCGCACATCGTCACGCATCGCCAAGGTCATCGGCGTTTCAACATAGCCCGGCGAAACTGTGTTCGCGGTGACGCCCTTGGAGGCACCTTCTTGCGCCAGCGTCATTGTGATGCCATGCATGCCGGCTTTGGCGGCGGCATAGTTGGCCTGGCCAAATTGGCCACGCTGCCCGTTCACCGATGAGATGTTGACCACGCGCCCAAAGCCAGCCTCGAGCATGTCTTCCCAGACCTGACGGGTCACATTGAAGACACTGTTTAGGTTGACATCGATCACGGCGCGCCACTGCGCCTCGTCCATCTTCTTGAACGTCTTGTCTCGGGTGATGCCGGCGCAGTTGATCAATGCAGAAACCGGTCCTTGATTCGCCTTGATGACCGCAACCATTCGCCCACAATCGTCGAAATTGGAGACATCGCCGGCGATCGTCTCGACGGCCAAGCCTTCGCCGGCCAGATCGTTGCACCAGGCAACGGCTGCCTCTTGCTCCGACGGATGGTGGTTCGCGACCACGCGCCAGCCGTCTTGCGCGAGGCGTCTGCAGATGGCCGTGCCGATGCCGCCTATGCCGCCGGTGACCAACGCCACGCGACCAGCAGGCTGCCGCTCGGCAGCCACTGTGTTTGAGTTACTCATTTCAATCAATCCCGAGTCTGCTGCGGGCCAAGACCGGGCTGCAGGGCTGAGTGGCGAGCCCGGGGGCTCGTTCAGTGCCTGTTGTGGCCCGGCCTCAAAGGTCGCCCTTCAGGCTTGAGCTGCGGCCTCTACCATGCCGCCGCCCTTACGCATGTCGGCAACGGTGGACTCAAACCACGCGCGGTACTCGTCTCGGGTCTCGCTCGCCAGCTCGAGGTTGGTCTTGGACTCGGCCATCATCTGCTCGCTGGCCTCCTTGGACATGTCGACTTGGGCCTTGTACAGATCGCTGTAGCCACGTGCCTCGGTCGCGATGCGCATCAGCTTGGTGCCCTGCTCCATCCAGCGGCCGAATAGGTCCATCTGACGGGTCGCCATGCGCTCGGCAACCTTCATGTTCAGCTCGCCCAGCGCGGTCATGCGCTCGACGCTGTTGTTGGTCAGTTCGTTCAGGGTCTTCATGTTCTCGTTAACGGTCGTCATGGCGGCGCTCCGGTTTGTGCAGTGCAGCATTTGTTGCAGTGCACAATAGTATCTACCCCCACCACTGTCAAGACTGTCGCGCACAAAATATGCTGCACCGCAACATAGGGCCACGATATTGGGCTGAGCTGACCCACCTGAGTAGACCCAACCGAACTGGTCCTGGAGGCTACCCCTTATTCAGGGTCTGGGTCGGTCTCTGACTCAACGCGGCCGAAGCCGGCGGCGCGAAGAAATTCCTTTTGGGCATTGGCCCAGAGTTCGAGATTGCGCTCGGTCATCCGGCCCATGAGTTCGAACGGCTTGGTGCCGAGATCTTCGGCCAGATGCTGCTGCTGGCGGGCAAAGGCGTCGAGCGACTGCTCGAGATAATGCGCAAACATGCCCTGCATGGTGCCACCATAGAAGCGGATGATCTGGGCAAGCATGTTGGCGCTGAATAGCGGCTCGCCACCGGTCTCTTCCTCGAGCATGATCTGCAACAAGATCGAGCGTGTGAGGTCGGCGTCGTTCGCCGTATCCAAGACCCGAAATGCTGTCCCCTGCATCACCAGCGCACGCACGTCGGCAATCGTGATATAGCGGCTCAACTCGGTGTCATAGAGTCGCCGATTCGGGTATTTTTTGATGATGCGCTCGGCGGTCATCGCATAGCCCTGCGGGGTTCGTAGGGACGTCTAAGCCCAGTAGTCCTCAGTTTAGTTCAGGCCTAAGGCGCGCGAACTGTGTGGGATCAACGGGGTGCTCCGGGATAACGTGCCGGATCGGTGCTGGACCGATTTGCCAGCACAATACTCTCCAAAGGCACAGGGCGGCGCCATCGGCGATTTCTGTCAAAGCTTTCTGTCGACGCTCATACCGTTTTGCTGGTCTTTGCGCTCGCCTTCTGCTTGGCGTCGCCGGCCACATAGCCTGGCTATGCTCCCGACGACGATCCTCGAAAGCAAGCGAACATCCTGCGCAATCCGGTACGAGCTTTTTTCGGCAATCGCCTTAGTCGCGCGCAACCGCCAAGGCCACGCCCTGGCCGCCGCCGATACAGAGCGTCGCCAGCCCTTTCTTCGCATCGCGCCGCTGCATCTCATGCAGCAGGGTCACCAGCACCCGTGCGCCAGAGGCGCCAATCGGATGGCCGATTGAGATGGCGCCGCCATTGACGTTGACCTTATCTTGATCCCAGCCCATCTCCTGGTTGACCGATAGCGCCTGCGCGGCGAAGGCCTCATTGGCCTCGATCAGGTCTAGATCAGCCACCGTCCAGCCGGCCTTTTCCAGACACTTGGTCGAGGCTGGGATCGGGCCGGTACCCATGATCGCCGGATCAACACCAGCGCTGGCGAAGGCAACGACACGCGCTAGTGGGGTCAGGCCGAGCGCCTTGGCCTTGGACTCGCTCATCACCAGCACAGCGGCCGCACCATCGTTGACGCCGGAGGCATTGCCTGCGGTGACGGTCCCCTCCTTATCGAAGGCTGGACGCAGCTTGCCCAGGGTTTCGGCAGTCGTGCCCGAGCGCGGAAACTCATCGCGGTCGAATAGGACAGGATCGCCTTTGCGCTGCGGCACCTCGACAGGCACGATCTCGTCGGCAAAACGATTGGCGGCCTGCGCTGCCTCGGTCTTCTGTTGCGAATCGGCCGCAAACTGATCCTGGAGATCGCGCGAGAGCGCATACTTCTTTGCGATATTTTCAGCGGTGACGCCCATGTGGCACTGATTGAAGACATCCATCAGACCGTCGCTGAGCATGGTATCGACCATCTTCCAGTCCCCCATACGCTTGCCCTGGCGCGATCCGGGGACCACGTGCGCCGATTGACTCATGCTCTCCTGGCCACCGGCGATCACGACCTCGGCCTCGCCCAGCGCCACCGCCTGCATCGCCAGATGCACCGCCTTCAAGCCGCTGCCACAAACCTTATTGATAGTGATTGCCGGCACCTTGTGCGGCAGGCCGGCGTTGAGCGTGGTCTGGCGCGCCGGATTCTGGCCGACGCCGGCAGCAAGCACCTGCCCGAGGATGACCTCGTCGACCTGCTCCGGATCGAGCCCAGTCTTTTCCAACAGGGCCTTCACCACGGTGGCGCCAAGCGCCGTCGCTGGCAGCGAGGCGAGGCTGCCACTGAAGCTTCCAACCGGGGTGCGCACAGCGGCGACGATCACAACATTCTCTGGCATGGGAAATCCTCCTCGGATCAATGAAAAAAGAGTGGGTTCTGGGAGCAAGAACCGAAACGCCCTGCAGGAGCCGAGATGCATATGGATCGTGCACGCCTTACAGGCTGGGGCGAACAGGCTGCAACGAGCCGCTCTGAGTCTAAGGCCTTTTGTTGCAGTGCACAAATTTCCGTGCTAGCTTCGCTAGGACTTGATCAGAGGAGGCCCTGGCAGGGGTAAGCACCATGACACAAAACGCATTCTTCGACGACAGCTGGCTCAAGCTGCAGCGCGACTACTGGGACGGACTGGCCAAGATGGGCCGGCAGGCGATGGGCGCGGAGAGCGGCCCGGCGAGCAACAGCGCGTCAGCGCCTTGGCTGGCAGCGATGGAACAGTGGCGGAAGGCACTCGCCCCCGCGGCCAACGACCCGGCGCGCGATTTCATGCAGCGGCTGATGGACCAGGGCCAAGCCTATTTCGGCCTCGCCGAGCAATTCACCAAGGGCCTCAGCGAAGCGGGTCTCGGCCAGGGCAGCGACAGCACCCACGCCTGGGACTGGCTCAACCAAACGATTGAGCAGATGCAAAAGGGCTTCAGTGGCGTCGGCGCTGACCAAGACGAGAGCCTGCGCCGGATGCTCGGCTTCTGGGAGATGCCGCTCGATACCTGGCAACGGATGATGTCGTCGCTCTCGCCGATGATGCCCGGCGACCTGCTGCGCAACATGCCGAACGGGATGATGCGCGGCCCGATGCAAGAGGGCCTGGAGCAGATGCTCTCGGCGCCCGGCCTCGGCTACAGCCGCGAGGAACAGGCCCAGTATCAAGATCTGATGCGCGCCGGCATCGACTACCAGCGCGCCTTCCAAGACTACAGCGGCTTCTTCAATCAGCTCGGCGTCAAAGCGCTGCAACGGCTGCGCGATCTGCTGCAGCAGAAGTCCGAGGCCGGCGAGACCATCGACTCCGCCCGCGGTCTCTACGATACCTGGGTCGGCTGCTGTGAGGCGGTCTACGCCGACGAGGTCATCACGCCTGAATACTCGCGCCTGCACGGCCGCCTGATCAACGCCCAGATGACACTCAAGCAGCGGCTCTCGGTGATGGTCGACGAGTCGCTCGGCGCGATGAACATGCCCACCCGCGGCGAGTTGCGCACGCTGCAGGATCGCTTGCAGGAAACCCGGCGCGAGAACAAGCAGTTGCGCCAGGAGTTGGACCAGATCCAGCGTCGGCTCGCGAGCCTGCCCACGAGCGAGCCCGCCAGCAGCGGCACTCAGCTGAGCGCGAGCACTGGCGGATCAAGTACGGGCTCCAAGACCATCGGAGCCACGACCACCGGCACAGCGAAGAAGGCCAGCGCCCGTAAGAAGACCGCTGCCAAGGCTAGCGCTAAATCCAACGAAGGCTGATGCGGTCTCTGCCAGCCAAACAGCAGGCTAGAACGGACCAGCAAGAGTCGGATGATGATTCGGCGGGTGGATCGGCCAGAAACGCGCTGCAGCGTCTAGCGCCGGCTGGCTCGTCGGCCAGCACACTGACTAGCAGGACGCAGGTAACCACCGCCAAGCCTGTCGACACCATGAACCAAGCCTCGGCTCAGCCTGCTCGACTCGCCGCCACCATCTCAACACCCAAGAACAACATGGACACCGCCTACAGGGGTCCGGACCAGCGATCTACAGAGGAGCGCCGCCGCATGTTTCCCATCGATATCCGCCCCGACAAGCTTGGCGAGGAGATGCTCGATTACTCGCGCAAGCTCGGCCAGGGCATGCAAAACCTACTCGACGCCGGCGAGATCGACAGCGGCGTCAGCCCCAAGGACGCCGTCTACCGCGAGGATAAGCTGGTGCTCTATCGCTACCAGCGCCCGGCCGAGGTGGCCCAACAGTCGGTGCCGCTGCTGGTGGTCTACGCCCTGGTCAACCGGCCCTACATGACCGACATCCAAGAAGATCGCTCGACCATCAAGGGTCTGCTCGCCACCGGCCAGGACGTCTATCTGATCGACTGGGGCTACCCGGATCAGGCTGATCGGTCACTGACACTTGACGATTACATCAACGGCTACATCGACCGCTGCGTCGACCACATCCGCCACACCCACGGTGTCGACAAGGTCAACATCCTCGGCATCTGCCAGGGCGGCAGCTTCAGCCTGATGTACAGCGCGCTGCATCCGGACAAGGTGCGTAATCTGGTCACCATGGTCACCCCAGTCGACTTCAAGACCCCGGACAACATGCTCTCGAACTGGGTGCAGAACGTCGATGTCGACCTCGCCGTCGACACCATGGGCAATATCCCTGGCGAGCTGCTGAACTGGTCCTTCCTGTCGCTGAAGCCGTTCAGTCTCACCGGCCAGAAGTACGTCAACATGGTCGATATGCTCGACAAGCCCGAAAAGGCCAAGAACTTCCTGCGCATGGAGCAATGGATCTTCGACAGTCCCGACCAGGCCGGCGAGACCTTTCGCCAGTTCATCAAGGACTTCTACCAACAGAACGCCTTCATCAACGGCACCGCGCGCGTCGGCGAGCGCCCGGTCGACCTCAAGCAGATCCGCTGCCCGGTGCTCAACATCTATGCACTGCAAGATCATCTGGTGCCGCCGGATGCCTCCAAGGCCCTCAATGGCCTGACCGGCAGCGAGGACTACACCGAGCTCGCCTTCCCCGGCGGCCATATCGGCATCTACGTCAGCGGCAAGGCGCAGAAAGAGGTTACGCCGACGATTGGCGAGTGGTTGAACGCGCGCTGAGCCCTTACTGTGCAGCAGCCTCAGTCCTAAGTCGGCGCGCTCAACACCGCGCCGACCGCGCTGAACTGCTCGGACAGCCGCACAAGACCATGCGCCATCCGGATATGTCGCGCACGGCCTATCAGCAGATGTGGTCATGCCTGCTCGCGGGCCGCTCATGGATGGGCATGGTCAAGAATCGCTGTAAGAACGGCAACGCTTATTGGGTCCATGCCTACGACTGCCGGGTAACCGGGCAGCGATGGCTGCGAAACCTTGTTGGCAACTGGCAGGGCGGCGTCGGCTTTTAGCCTAGCGGCAGCGCAGTGCGCTCCAACACCTGGCGTAGCACGAAACTAGAGTGAACCCCTGAGACGCCTTCAATACGGGTGATCTTGTGCAGTAGTAGGTCCTGATAGGCATCCATGTCACGCACGATCACCTTGAGCTGATAATCGGCATCGCGGCCAGTGATCAGCGAGCACTCCAGCACCTCCGGCAGCGCCGAGACGGTCGCATCGAAGTTGGCGAAACGCTCCGGCGTATGCCGATCCATCGAGATACTGACGAAGGCGATCAGGCTCAGCCCGAGCTTCTTCGCATCGACCATCGCCCGGTAGCCGGCGATGAGCCCCGACTCCTCCAACGCCCGCACCCGCCGCAGACAGGGCGAAGGTGACAGGCCGATGCGGTCAGCCAACCCCTGATTGCTGATCCGGCCATCGGCTTGCAGGATCTCGAGGATGTGGCGGTCATAACGGTCGAGTGTCATGTCTATTTGTCGGAAACGGTCAGCCCTTCCTGAATGACAAGCTTGGTCTCACCGAGGGTGTAGGTATGACCCTCGATGGCGGTAGAGCCATGAGTCCAGAGATCCCGCACCTGGGCCAACAGCGAGCGCTGGTGGTCCCTGTCCAGTCCGGCCAAGGGTGCTAGATTCGGCAAGCGCGCGCACATAGCGGTATTTCGTCTCTTCATGATGTCAGCCAACACCGCAGCGGAGCCAACGAACTCGCTTGGGCTTGGATTGCGCGTCTATGCGTTATTGTAGCTATTTATTGCTCTATAGTCGCCTAGCGACACCAAGCTTGCAAGCATCTACCAATCGCTTTAGCGCATCCTATCAACCATCGGCCACAAGTCGGCAGAGCAGTGATCTGAAGAGCCAGCCACTGCTCGAAACCGGTCGCCGTATCGCGCCCGCCGAGCCGTTCGAGAGGCTAGCCGAATCCATATCCAGATGCGAAAGGAGTTCATTATGCCCGCCCATCACGCCAAATACCGCCCGAGCCAGCCGGTGCCCATCCACGACCGCACCTGGCCCGATCGCCGCATCGAGCAAGCCCCGCGCTGGGCCAGTGTCGACCTGCGCGACGGCAACCAAGCCCTGCGCGCGCCGATGAGCGTGGCACAGAAGCAGCAGCTCTGGGCCTTGCTCGTCGACATCGGCGTGAAGGAGATCGAGGTCGGCTTCCCGTCGGCCAGCCAGCCGGATTACGACTTCGTGCGCTGGCTGGTGGAGGAGCGTCAAATACCAGAGGATGTGACCATCCAGGTGCTGGTGCAGGCACGCGCTGACCTGATCGAGCGCACCTTTGCCGCCTTGGATGGGGTGCATCGGGCCATTGTCCATGTCTACAACTCGACCTCGCCGGTGCAGCGCGAATGGGTGTTCGGCGCCGGTCGCGAGCGGATCAAGGCCATCGCGGCGCAGGGCGCCGAGTGGGTCCGCGATGAGGCGGCCAAGTATCCCGGTACCGACTGGACCTTCCAGTATTCGCCAGAGAGCTTCTCACAGACCGAACCGGACTACGCCGTCGAGGTCTGCAATGCGGTGGTCGATGTCTGGCAGCCAACGCCAGAGCGCCCCTGCATCCTGAATCTGCCGGCGACGGTGGAATCGGCCGGCCCGAACGTCTTTGCCGATCAGGTCGAGTGGTTCTGCCGCCACATCGAACGGCGCGACTGCGTGGTCGTCTCCTTGCACACCCACAACGATCGCGGCGGCGCGGCGGCAGCCGCCGAACTCGGCCTGCTCGCCGGCGCCGACCGCATCGAGGGCACCCTGCTCGGCAATGGTGAGCGCACCGGCAATTGCGACCTGGTGACGCTGGCGATGAACCTCTACAGCCAAGGCGTCGATCCGCGCCTGGATCTCAGCGATCCGGACCGGATCATCGCGACCGTCGAGGAGTGCACCGGCATCGCCTGCCATCCACGTCATCCCTGGATCGGCGAGCTGGTCTACACCGCTTTCTCCGGTAGCCATCAGGACGCGATCAACAAGTCGCTGCATCATCAGCGCGCCGTGCACAATCGCGACCTGCCCTGGCAGGTGGCCTATCTGCCGATCGACCCACAGGACCTCGGGCGCAGCTATGAGGCCGTGATCCGCGTCAACAGCCAGTCTGGCAAGGGCGGCATTGCCTTCGTGCTCGAGCGGGATTACGGGCTGCAGTTACCCCGCTGGGCGCAGCTTGAGCTGGCACCGGTGGTGCAGCGCGCGAGCGAGGAGCAAGGCGGCATCATCGACTCGGCCAGCATCCGGGCGCTGTTCGAGGCCCTGTTCATCCAAGATCAAGCGCCGCATCGGCTCGGTGGCTACCGCATCAGCCGCAATGGCCATGATCAGATCGAAGCGACCATTGTCAGCGTTGGGCCAGAGGCTGCAGCAGTGACGGGTCAGTTTGCAGCAGTAACTAATCAAGCCGGGCAAGACAGGCAAGGCACGCAGAGGGAGCGGGATCTTCAACCTGTGCGAAATATCGAGACGGCGCAAGATCTCCAGACAGCGCGAGATCTCCAAACGGCAAGGGATGCACGGGAGCAGTGCATCCAAGGTGAAGGTGAGGGCGTGATCGCCGCCTTCGCCAACGCCTGGAGCCGGGCCTTTGGTCAGACCATCGACGTGCGCGACTACCGCGAGCATGCGATCGGCGCCGGCACCGATGCCGAGGCCGCAGCCTATGTGCAGCTCGCGATCGACGGCCAGCCGGTCGCCGGCGTCGCCATCGATCGCGATACCGTCAGCGCCTCGCTGAAGGCAGTGCTCTCAGCCCTTAACCGAAGCGCGGGCATGGCCAAGAACGTCAGGATGCAGCAGGTTGCTTAGCCTGTCGTGCATTTTGGTAAGCTCAGGCGGAGGGTCTGAGCAATGCCTGTTAAGGCAGGAGAGGACGACGAGATGGACGAGATGCAAGAAGAATGTCCACCGATGGACGGCCAGCCAGCGCGCGCCCTCAAGGCGCAAAGATCAGCATCACATAGGCGCCAAACAGGATCAGATGCACCACGCCTTGCAGCACATTGGTGCGCGGCGCGCTGAAGGTCAGCACCGCGACCAGCAGCGTAGTCACCAGCATCAGGATGTCGGTCGGGTCTAGGCCAAGCTCGACCGTCTTTCCGGTCGCCAAGCTGATCGCCAAGACCGCAGGCACGGTCAGCCCAATGGTGGCCAACACCGAGCCAAGGAAGATGTTCACCGCCCGCTGCAATCGATTGGCCAGCGCCGAGCGGACTGCGCCAACGGCCTCGGGCGTCAGCACCAGCACGGCGACCACAAACCCACCCAAGGCCGCCGGCAGTGAGAGGGTCTCGATCCCATAGTCGATCGGGAGCGCGATCTTCTTCGCCAATAGCACCACCGGCACCAAGTAGGCGAGCAAGAGGACCGCATGCAGCGGCACTGGACCTGGCTCCTGGGCGTGATGGCCATGTTTCAGCGCCATATCTGACGCAGCATCTGGCGCCATCTCTGTTGCGGCATCTGGCGCAGCCTGCAGCGCGGCATCGTCGTATCGGAAATAGCCGCGATGGCGAACCGTCTGGATCAACAGAAAGCTGCCGTAGAGGGCGACACTGGCAAGGATCAAGAAGGTCGCCTGGAAGCCGCTCAGCGTTCTCACCGGCGTCGATTGGGTGAAGTCTGGCAGCACCAGGCTCAGCAAGGCCAGCGGGATGATCACCGAGAGATAGGCATTCGCACCCTGCAGGTTATAGCTCTGCTCACCATGGCGCAGCGCACCAAGCAGCAAGGTTAGGCCGACCATGCCGTTGAGCACGATCATCACCACCGCGAACATAGTATCGCGCGCCAGGGTCGGATTGTTGTCGCCCACGAACATCAGCGACGCAATCATCAACACCTCGATCGAGATCACCGCCAGGGTCAGGATCAGGGTGCCGTAAGGCTCGCCGAGCCGTTCCGCGAGCATGTCGGCGTGATGCACCACCTTGAGCGCTGCCCAGAGGATGGTGCCGAACAGCCAGGCGAACATCAGCGCAAGCCAGAGCGGATCGCTCAGATCCCCGAGCCAGCCCTTGCCGAACACCAGAAACGTCCCGGTGGTGGCCAAAACGAACAGCAACGGTGCCTCGCCGCGCACCCGATCACTTAGGTTGGACATGCTCATTAGGCGCCGGTCTCCAAAGGCTGATCGAGATGCTCTTGGAGCCAGGCGCGGATCTGCACGCTCGAGCGCGAGCCGCTGAAGCGCCCGTGCTCCTCGCCCTGCTGGAAGAGGAGCACGGTTGGGAAACCGCGCAGCCGGTAGTGGCCTGCGAGTTTCATATTCTCGCCCTCATCGACCTCGACCTTGGCCAGCCCTATCGCCCCCTGAAGCTCATCGATCACGCGGTAGAGGTGTGGCGCAAGCTGATGGCAGGGCGCGCACCAATCGGCCCAGAAGTCGACCAGGATCGGCCGCACACGCGAGGCCTCGATCACGGCCTGCTCGAACGCGTCATGGTCGACATCGAAACAATCGCCGCACGGCGGTTGGTCGGAAGGAAAGCGCATCGAGTCTTCTCCATGGTTGCTGCGGTCCACAAGCGCCGCGACGTAAGCAAAGGCGACATTCTGAATAGGCTTATCAGCGTATCGCAAGCTGGGGTTACAGATATGAGAACTGAAGAAAGGGCACTGAGCACTGCGCCTTCAGCATCCCCTAGATCCTGGACGGAGACGATTGACAGGGCGATTGCGACTGAGCTCAAAAACCGAGCGACTTGACCATGATGTCTGCAAGCCAGACTGGCCGCCGATCGGCTGGGTGCGCTAAGGTTGCGGCTGATGCGCGAGCAGCCGATCAGCGGCCAACGCGCACACCAAATCGCTTGCACCACCTCGTTCTCCAATAAGAGCCGCCGATGTCCGATTTGCACCCCAATCGCGCCCCCTATCCCACCAC
>CAZEZH010000078.1:0-15775 GCA_964516305.1 uncultured Halochromatium sp.
GCTCTCGGAGCATACGCTCGAAGGCTGGTACGAGGGCTATCTGCTGACCGGCCGGCATGGCTTCTTCGCCACCTATGAGGCCTTCGTCCATGTGATCGATAGCATGTACAACCAGCATGCCAAGTGGCTCGCGATCTGCGAGGACATCCCCTGGCGCGCCCGCATCTCCTCGCTCAACCTGCTGATCACCTCAACGGTATGGCGCCAGGACCACAACGGCTTCACCCATCAGGACCCAGGCTTCCTTGATGTGGTGGTGAACAAGAATCCGGAGGTGACGCGCATCTATCTGCCGCCAGACGTCAACACGCTGCTCTCGACGGTCGATCACTGTCTGCAAAGTCGCGACGACATCAACGTCATCGTCGCTGACAAGCAGAATCACCTGCAGTATCTGGACATGGATGCAGCGATCAAGCATTGCACCAAGGGCCTGGGGATCTGGGACTGGGCCAGTAACGATCAGGGCGAAGAGCCGGACGCGGTGCTGGTCGGCTGCGGCGATATCCCGACCAAGGAGGCCTTGGCCGCGACCGCCCTGCTGCGCGAGCACTTCGCGGAGGTGAAGATCCGCTTCATCAATGTCGTCGACTTATTCCGAATCACTACGCCGAATGAGCATCCGCATGGACTCAGCGATGCCGATTTCGACAGCCTATTCACCAAGGATCGACCGGTCATCTTCAACTTCCACGGCTATCCCTGGCTTATTCATCGCCTCGCCTACCGTCGCACCAATCACAACAACCTGCACGTGCGAGGCTATAAGGAGCGTGGCAATATCAACACGCCGCTGGAGCTGGCGATCGAGAACGAGATCGACCGCTTCACGCTAGCGATGGATGTCATCAAGCGCGTGCCGCGCCTACAAGTCGCCGGTGCCCACGTCATGGAGCGGCTCAAAGATAAGCAGATCGAGTGCCGCAATTATGCCCATGAGTACGGTACCGATCTGCCCGAGGTCGACGATTGGGTCTGGCCATTTTAACTATCACCACAGAGGAGCCGCGCATGAGCACGCCTGAGGACCGGTTGGACGACGAACGCACCCGCACCGGATTATCGAGGGACGCGCTCAAACGCGCCTACCTAGACAACCTGTTCTACATCCAAGGTCGCTCTCTGGAGGTTGCCACCGAAAACAACCTGTATCAGGCCGCCGCTTACACGATCCGGGACCGGATGCTAGAGCGTTGGATCAAATCGGCCCGTGTCTATAAGGACCAAAACGCGCGCACGGTCTGCTACCTCTCGGCCGAGTACCTGCTTGGCCCGCACCTTGCCAACAACATGATCAATCTCGGCATCACCGAGGTCGCGCGCGAGGCTGGTGAAGAGCTGGGGCTCGATTTCGAGCGCATTGTCGAGAACGAGGAGGAGCCGGGGCTCGGTAATGGTGGGCTCGGCCGTTTAGCAGCCTGCTACATGGACTCTTTGGCGACAACCCAAATCCCAGCCATCGGCTACGGCATCCGCTACGAGTTCGGCATCTTCGACCAGGTCATCGTCGACGGTTGGCAGGTCGAGAAGGGCGACACCTGGCTGCGCAACGGCAACCCCTGGGAGATCATGCGCCCAAAGCTGGCATTCCCGGTCGGCTTTGGCGGTCGCAGCGAGCAATATACCGACGAGCATGGCGAGCTGCGCCAACGCTGGCGCCCAGATCTAGTCGTTAACGGCGTCGCTTACGACACTGCGATCATGGGCTATGGCGTCGCCAACGTGAATCTGCTGCGGCTGTGGCGATCGGAAGCATCTGAGTCGTTCAATTTTGGCGCCTTCAACGTCGGCGACTACTACGGCGCGGTGCACGCCAAGATCGAGGCTGAGACCATTTCCAAGGTCCTCTATCCGAACGACGAGCCCGAGGCCGGCAAGGAGCTGCGCCTCAAGCAACAGTTCTTCTTCGTCTCCTGCTCATTGCAGGACATGATCCGTATCGAACTGCGCAATGCCGGCACCCTCGAGCATTTCCACCAAAAGTATGCAATCCAGCTCAACGACACCCATCCTTCACTGGCGATCGCTGAGCTGATGCGACTGCTGATGGACGACCATCTGATGACCTGGGACCAGGCCTGGATGATCACCCGCAACAGCTGTCACTTCACCAATCACACCCTATTACCAGAGGCACTCGAGACCTGGTCAGTCGAGCTGTTCGAGCGTCTGCTGCCGCGTCATCTGGAGATCATCTACGAGATCAACCGGCGCTTCCTTGATGAGGTCCGCGTGCACTTCTTTGGCGACGAGGCCCGGGTCGCGCGGATGTCACTGATCGATGAGACCGGCAGCCGCAAGGTCCGCATGGCGCATCTCGCCGCGGTTGGCAGTAAGGCCATCAACGGCGTCGCCGAGCTGCACTCCGAGCTGCTCAAGAGCACGGTGATGAAGGATTTCAATGACCTTTGGCCGGAGCGTTTCCATAACGTCACCAACGGGGTGACGCCAAGGCGTTTCATCGTTGCCAGCAATCCCGAGCTGGCGGCCCTGATCACCGAGACCTGTGGCAACGACCGCTGGGTGCGCGACCTCGATTGTCTCCGCGAGCTTGAGCCGCATGCCGAAGACCACGCCCTGCAGCAGCGTTGGCGCGAGATCAAGACCAACGCCAAACGCAAGCTCTCGAACTGGCTCGGCGAGCGCACCGGCTTCGCCCCAGACCCCGAGACCCTGTTCGATGTGCAGGCCAAGCGCTTCCATGAGTACAAGCGCCAGCATCTGAACCTGCTGCACATCGTCTGGCTCTATGAGCAGATCAAACAGAACCCGAACATCGAACTGACCCCACGCACCTTCATCTTCGGTGGCAAAGCGGCACCCGGCTACTTTATGGCCAAGCTGATCATCAAGCTGATCAACGCCATCGGTGAGGTCATCAACACCGACCCGCAGGTGAACGGTTACCTGCGCGTTCTGTTCATGCCGGACTTCAACGTCAAGAACGCACAACGCCTGTATCCGGCCGCCGACCTCTCCGAGCAGATCTCGCTCGCCGGCAAAGAGGCATCCGGCACCGGCAACATGAAGTTCTCGATGAACGGCGCACTGACCATCGGCACCCTGGATGGCGCCAATATCGAGATCCGCGACGAGGTCGGCCACGAACACTTCTTTCTATTCGGGATGACCGCGCCCGAGGTCCAGCATCAACAGGCTCTTGGCTATCAGCCCTGGGAGTTCTACCAACGCGACGAGCAGTTACGCGCAGCGATCGATCTGATCAGCTCAGGACTGTTCTCGCACGGCGACACCGAGCTGTTCCGCCCGCTGACCGACAACCTGATCCACAGCGATCCCTTCATGGTGCTCGCGGACTTTCATGCCTATCGCGAACGCCAGCAGGAGGTCGACCACGCCTATAAGGATCACCATCACTGGGACCGGATGTCGATTCTTAATACCACGCGTATAGGCAAGTTCTCGTCTGATCGTTCGATCAACGATTACGCTGAGCGTATCTGGCAGGTGTCACCGATGCCGGTCGACCTCAGCACCGCACGCAAAGGGTGAAGCTCAGCGGGCGTTAATTCGCTAAGCGCTTTTCCGGCAATCGCCTAGACGTTTTGCACAGAGAAGCCTAGCAACTGACTGGCATCGACGTACAATGGCCGGATGCTGCCCTGATCAGCAAATGCTGGTTGCGGTTAGTTTTGTCCAACTCTAACAACCCATGGTTCATGCCCAGATGACCAAGACCCTGTTGATCCCAGCCCTCCTCGTGCTCAACATCAGCCTGCTCGGCTGCACCCAAGAGACCCAGAACAAGATTGGCCGATCGCTGCAGAACTGGACCGGCGCCAATGGTGTACTGGAGGTCTATTCGGGCGGCAAGGTCGTCAAGCGCTTCATCAAGATCGATAAGCTGTCGACGGCCACCTCAACCCAAGGCGGCGCGATGGCACGCCCCTATCGCTTCGCTTATGGCGTGCTCGACGCCAATCTCAACGGCGAGCGGGACGCCAATGAGCGCAAGGTCTATTTCGAGATCAGCGACTATTCGACCAACTACGTCTTCTACGGAGACCCAGGCAACTGATGCCGAACCTAGCCCCGGTCGTCGACGACCAAAGGGGAGCCCTCCTCGCGGCCGATGCGCAGCCGTCTTAGAACAAGCGTTCGATGCTGACAGAGCAGCACCACAGCTCTGCTCAAAGGCTCATTGCCACCTCATCGTCCGTCGCGTAGCATCCCGCTCGGCATGGGGCGATGCAAAACCCATGCTCGACAATCAACGCAACGAGAGACCAGCGCAAACAAGAAGCGGCTCAACGCCAGACTGTTGGTCTCTCGATTCATCCGCTAGGAGGAGCTCAACATGATAACGATTCGCACAACCGGCCTGGCTGCACTGCTCGCAACCGCAACCCTCGGCGCGCAAGCCGAGGAGTTCATGAGCGAGGCGTGGGCCAAACAGGCCTGCGATGCCTGGAACAACAACAGCACCCTCACCAGTGAGTTGGCCCAATGGGCCACGAACGACGACGGGCGTGGCTTTAAGACCATCCAGATGTATCGGGACAAGTGCGGACTTGGCAGCAAGGTCGAGCTGAAGATCACGAACAAGGATGGTAAGGCGATCTGCACCTACGGCGGGGCGGTCACCAACAGCAATCCGGACTACGGCGTCGACTACCTCATGCACGCGACCGATGAGAACTGGAACTGCATGGGCACAGGCGACTGTAAAGCGATGGGCGCTATGATGACCGGCAAGCTCAAGTTCAGCGGCCCGAAGATGGAAGCGATGGGCGTAATGGGACCCTTCAACGAGTTCCTAACCCTGACCGGTAGCGTCGACGGTGACAAGAGCAGCTGTCCCTAGCCGCACGAGACCAGGCTGACGCGACTCAGCGGCCATGACGGACCCGTTCGCGCGTCACTGCCGGCCGCACTGCTGTGGGGTTCGTCGCGCCTAGGTTGGCCCTGGGGCAGTCAAGTGGCCAACCTTCTGCCCGAGCCCGACGCCGCAGGCTTGTTAACGCCAGCCATTAACGCCAAGACCATGCGAGGCCGGGATGGATTACTTCGTGCTGTTGGTCGATAAAGACGGCGACGCGATTGCTCGGGTCATCGGCTCAGCGCCTACCTCTTCGGCTGCCTGCGATCTCGCTCAAAGCCTGGATGTCAAAGTGCACGGTCGGGTCACAGGGCGTACCTTCTACCTTGATCAGGACGCCCTCATCTACTGGCGCAACCAGGGAAAGGTAGCGCCCATCGGCTCCCTGATGCCGGAGCTTGACGTCCTGAACTCGACTGCTTGACGGCTAGGGCGCAGCAAATGTCAGACCCTGCCTGATGCGCATCGGCTTCTTTAGTCAAGATCACGCCGCAGCCGGCGCTTCGCACGACTTAGGCCTAGCCAGGCTGCGCCAATGACGATCGGCACCGCAATGCCGATGCCCAGTGTCGCGTTCAACGGCCAGCCGCTGGCCTCAAAACCCTTCAGCAGATAACCAATCAGCCCGACGCCGTAGTAGCCAATCGCGACCACCGACAGGCCTTCGACGGTCTCTTGCAGCCGCAGCTGCAGCCTCGCGCGTCGGTCCATCGAATCCAACAGGGTCCGGTTCTGCTCCTGCAGTTCAACCTCGACCCGCGCGCGCAACAGGGCCGTCAAGCGCGCCGCACGGTCAGCCAGATTCTGCTGACGCCGAGCAGTGGCGGCACAGGTGGCAATGGCGGGCGCCAAGCGTACATCCAGGAATTCGCTCAGAGTCTGTACGCCTTGAATGCGCTCCTCACGCAACTGCTCGAGCCGTTGCCGAACCACCTGATAGTAGGCTTGTGAGGCATCAAACCGGGTTGCAGTCTCCGCCGCCACCGATTCGATCTCGGCCGCCAATGCGGTCAGTTCCGAGAGCAACTCACGTTCCAGAGGTAGATCTAGGTCCCCAGACGGTTTGTTCTCGCTAAAACCTCCCACGCCCTGATTGCCATCGACCATGCGCGCCGCAACACCCGCCAGACGCTGCTCAGCGTCGCTCAGCAATTGCGACGCTTCGCGTGCAGCGGGCAAACCCAGCAGTGCCATCGCACGATAGGCATTGATCTCAAGCACACGCTTGATCAGCCTGCCCGCTTGCCCATCCGACAGACAGACATCACGCAGCAAGATATGGCCGAACCCATCGGCATGGATCTGCAGATCGGACCAGACAAAACCAGCGCCGCCGGCAACCTGCGCTCCGATCACCGGATGACCACCAAACAACGCAATCACCTCTTCGAGACTGCGCTCTGCCATGTCGCCAGATTCCAGCGCAAGCTGCACAGCGGTCACGACTTGCCCGGGAAGATTGCGCAGCCAGACCTGCGGCAATTCACCCAGCAGATCCGAGCCAAAGGGCTCCGCAAAAGGCCCTTCACGGCTCAGGGTGTAGGTGACGAATTCGGTATGCCGTTCCCAGCGCAGCCAGAGCCCACCCAGATCGGTTGCGAACTGCAGGCCGACCTTAGGCGGTAACTGAATGCCAAAATGCGAGAGCAACCGCGCTAAATATTGCTTCTGGCTCCCGCTGCCCCGCTCGCCGCAAAGATAGGCCAGATGCGCAACCCGAACCGGCGCCTGTAGCAGGTCGAAGGCGCGCGCGTGCAGCTCCGATGTCACCAACTCGCGCAGCGGATGCACCGGAAAGGGTAAGCCCGAGCCCTGTTGCGCTGGCTCAGGCAGCGCGGTCATGATCGGGCTGGTCTTGCGGCGGATGTCGCCATGGTCAACTCGAGTAGCCATCAAGGTGAATCTTCTCGGCGTCGTCTTTGAGCAGTTCTGCGAATCGTTTCACCAGTTTAGGCCGTTCCAGCAACATGCGCAGCGTATGCTTGCGCGAACTCTTGACCAAGGCCGAGGGGTCGAAATACGCCTTGGCGTTCTCCACCGAGAGCACGAAGGGCGGCTTGCCAGCACGCGCAAGTATCCAGCTCATCACCAGCGAGCCGGTGCGATGGTTACCCTCAATGAACAACTGCGGCTGACTGAGGATGTGGATATAGGTACTGGCTGCGCGCCGGTGAACCGACGCGCCATTGAGCCCATGTACCCAGTTCACCAGCGATTCGACACCGCCGTCGGTCTGGGCGTAGAAGTGCTCCTTGGTCGCTTCGACCTGCGACGCACACTCGGCCCGCACCGCGGTATCGAGTCCACAGAGCACGCGGATGTTCAGCTCGAGCAACAGCGGTGAATTGCCCAATGCGAACAGATCGACATTGTCGGCCAGATAGGCATCGACCTGCTGATATCCCAGCAGCATGCGCTCGAGCACCGCATCGCTCAGCGGATCACGAGGCGTATCCAAGGTCGCATTGATCTGCTCGAAATTGGCCTGTAAAGCGCGCAGCGAGGTCTCAATGGCACCCAGGTTAAGTCGTCTCGCCTTCGGCATCTACATCATCAGCTAAATTCGCCAGAGACGTATTCTTTGGTCAACTTCGCCTGTGGGTCTTCGAAAACCTGGCGCGTCTCCCCCATCTCGACCAGATACCCAGTGCGCCCACCCTGAGAGATATCCACCGAGAAGAAGGCGGTGGTATCGGCAACCCGCGTCGCCTGTTGCATGTTGTGCGTGACCAGCGCGACCGAGTAGTTCTCTTTCAACTCCAGCATCAGTTCTTCGACCTGACGGGTCGCGATTGGGTCCAATGCCGAGCAGGGCTCGTCCATCAGCAGCACATCGGGCTCAGTGGCCACCGCGCGTGCAATGCAGAGACGCTGCTGCTGACCGCCGGAGAGCGAGAGACCGCTGTTCTTCAGCTTGTCCTTGACCTCGGTCCAGAGCGCAGCGCTGCGCAAGGCCTTCTCGACCCGCTCGTTCATGTCGCCCTTATAGCGATTCAAGCGCAGGCCAAAGGCGACATTGTCATAGATGCTCATCGAAAACGGGTTTGGTTGCTGGAACACCATACCGATGTAGCGCCGCACCAAGACTGGGTCGATCGACTTATCGTAGATGTCTTGACCGTGATAGGTCACGCTACCTTCAAAACGGAAGATCGGGATCAGATCGTTCATCCGGTTCAGACTGCGCAACACGGTGCTCTTGCCGCAGCCTGAGGGACCGATGAAGCCGGTAATCTTATTCTTCTCGATCGGCACGATGCTGTTGCGCACGGCCAGGAAGTCGCCGTAGAAGATCTTTTGCAGGCGACAGTCCATCACGATGTCTTTCGGGTCGACCGACCAGGCCGCAGCTTGGCTGGTGAGTGCTTCTGAAGTCGCGTTCATGTCGGAGTTACCTCATCAATCGAAATCAAAACTTCTGCCGGCCGAGAACGCGGGCCAGGATGTTCAAGACCAGGATAATCAGCACCAGCACCAAAGAGGCCGTCCATGCCAGCTCGATCTGATTGTCATAGGGCATGCCTGAGAAGTTGTAGATCAAGATCGACAGCGACGAGGTTGGCTCGCTCAATCCTTCCCAGCCACTGATGAAGTAGCTACTGAACAAGGCGGTAAAGAGCAGCGGTGCCGATTCACCCGCCGCACCAGCCACTGCCAACAAAACGCCGGTCATCACGCCCGGAATGCCAGTCGGCAAGGTCACCTTGCCGATCACCTGCGCCCGGGTGCAACCCATGCCGTAAGCGGCATCCTTCATCTTCTGGGGTACCTGCTTCAGCGCCTCCTCGGCGGTCAGGATCACCGTTGGCAGCATCAACACCGCCAGCGCGATACCACCGGCCCAGGCCGAGTAGCTCTTCATCGCCACCACCAAGGCGGCGTAGACAAAGACACCGGCGAGGATCGACGGAAAGCCGGTCAGCACCTTGGCCAGGAAGCGCGCGGTCTGCGCCAACTTGGTATGCGGGTCGATCTCAGCCAGGTAGATGGCGGCGAGAATACCGATCGGGATGCTGATGGCCGCTCCGATGCCGACCATCACACCGGTACCGACGATCGCCGGGCCGATACCGCCGCCGACCTCGAACGCCGCAGGTGGCAGTTCGGTGAGCGTCTCCAAGTTGATGCGAGCGCCGCCCTTGGCGATCAGCATGTAGAGTACTGAGAACAAGGGAAACGCGGCCAGGATGGCGAGCAGCCAGGTAATGCCGGTATAGATGCGGCTCCGGAGGCCACGGCCTTCAAGCATCGAGCCCTGGAGCTGCGGCATGGAGGCAAGATCCTGCGCGAGGATGGCTTCACTGATGTTACCGGTCATGACCTATTTCCCCTCAAACTTGCGCGTAGCGGCCTTCATGATCCAGAGGCCAAAGATGTTCACCAGCAGCGTGATGGCGAGCAGCGCGATGGCCGCATACATCAGCGCCTGCACCTCAATCGGCCCCGCCTCCGGGAAGCTGGAAGCGAGCAGCGACGCAAGCGTGTTGGCCGGTGCAAACAGCGACAAGCTAATCTGATTGGAGTTACCGATCAGCATGGCCAACGCCATGGTCTCGCCAAGCGCACGCCCGAAGCCGAGCACCAGCGCTGCCAGGATGCCGCTTGAAGCGCTTGGCAACATGACCTTCAGGATCGCCTCCCAGCGTGTGGTACCCATGCCGTAGGCCGCCTCTTTCACCTTGTAGGGCACGCGCTTGAAGGCGTCGACCGAGATTGCCGCCACGGTTGGCAGGATCATCACCGCCAGCACCAGCGCGGCCGGTGCCATGCCAGGACCGCTCAGCGAGGTGCCAAAGAGCGGGAACCAGCCGAACGTGTCGTGAAGCCAAATGGCCCCAGGACGGATCAGCGGAATCAGCACGTAGATACCCCAGAGGCCATAGACCACCGAAGGGATCGCGGCCAGCATCTCGACGATGGTGCGAAAGACATTCGAGACGCGATGACCAAGAAAGTCTTGGGTCAGAAAGATGGCGATTGCCACCCCAAGGATACCGCCAAGCAACAAGGCCAAGAGTGAACTGTAGAGCGTGCCCCAGATCTCGGGAAGGATGCCGAACACTTTGGCTTGCACGTCCCAGGTGGTGCTATAAATGAATTCGGGGCCAAACTGGAGCATCGCCGGAAAGGCCTGGCGACCGAGTTCGAAGACGATGTAAGCCACCAGCAGCAAAATGACTGCAGCCGCGCCCCAGACAACCCCACGGAGCAGTTTGTCAGCCCCATAGTCGGCCGCCGAAGGTGGCCCGCTGACCTTGGTGACAATATGAGCAAAAGGATTGGTAGCCATAGCATGTGCGCCGTTCTTTAGAATCGCCGACGGTGGCGATGTGCTATTCGTAGAAAAAAAACAGTATCAAGCAAAACCCAGCGTCCGACGACGACTCATCTTGCGCCGGCGCTGGGTGGATCGAACGGGATCGGGCGATGCTACTTCTTCTCGCCGCCGACCAACTTCAGGGCATCCTCAACCTTGGCTTTGACGTTGGCAGGTAGCGGGATATAGCCCATCTTCGGCGCATCCGCCTGACCTTCATTCAAGCCATATTCGATGAAATCGCGCAGCACCTTGGCATTCTCCTCATCCTGATGCTGGTACAGCAGCATCCAGGTGAAGGTTGCAATGGGATAGGCCTTCTCACCAGCCGGGTCGTGAACCCAGACCCGCAGGTCTGGTGTACCTGGATAGCCCGGCAGATCAGTGGTCGGGAACTCGGCGCTAGCCAATGCAGCAGTACCGGTCTCTTCGCCCGGCTTCACGAAGTTGCCGGCATTGTTTTGCATGATCGCCATTGGCTGCTTCGTCGCTTCGGCATACCCATACTCGATGTACCCGATCGCACCTGGAGTCTGCTTGATCATCGCCGTAACACCATCGTTCTTCGGTGCGCCGACGAAGCTCTTTGGCCAGTTGACGCTCTTGCCGGCGCCAACCTGACTCTTAAACTCGTCGCTGATCGCGGCGAGATGGCTGGTAAACACATAGGTGGTGCCCGAGGAGTCGGAGCGACGCACCACGGTGATCTTGTCATCAGGGAATTTAACGTCTGGATTCGCCTTCGCTAGGCGCTCGTCTGACCAGGAATCGATCTTGCCGGTAAAGATATCGATAAACACATCACGCGGCAGCTTCAGTTCGGGGTTACCGGGCAGGTTGTACGAGAGCACGATCTCGCCCGCGGTCATCGGCAGCAGGACCACGCCCTTATCGGTTGGGACTTTGCTAATCTCGTCGTCGTTCATGGCCGCATCGCTGGCCGCGAAATCGACCGTTTGACTAATGAAGGCCTGGATACCGGCGCCACTTCCGACCGCCTGGTACTGAACGCGCACGCCCTTGTTTTGCGAGCTGAAGTCCTTCGCCCACTTGGCGTAGAGCGGGAATGGGAAGCTCGCGCCGGAGCCGTTGACGGAGGTGTCGGCGCTGAGCGCCGACGAGAAGGCTAAAGTCGAAAGACAGCCGGCGAGCACTGTGGTCTTCAGGGCATGCTGAAGCGTCATAGGGATCTCCTTGACTTGTAATACGGAGGGTCGGGGGACTGAGACTTAAGCCCCAAGTGAGGCGCCGCTATTGTGGACGGGTGATGGCTGGCTTTTGTGAATTTTTGGTTACGCGAAACAAATTCGGCTCTCGTCGCAGAGATGCGCTGTCTGCAGCAGACGGTGCCAGCCGCAGTGCCCGGCATCGCCCTCCTGTCCGGTGGTCAGGGCGACGAGCAAGCGACCCAGTATCTCAACGCAATGAATCAGATGGCGGCCAAGCTGTCGCTGCCGTGGCGCCTGACGTTCTCTTACGAACGGGCATTGCAGAACCAGTTGCTTGAGATCTGGCGGGGTGACGCCTTGAAGGCCGAGCAGACGAGCCAGTATCCCGTCCGGCAGCGCCAGCCAGTATTGCGGCCTTCCGAGTGTGAGCCGTCATCAGTACGGATAGACCAGTGTCCGCTAGACCACGGGTTGAGGAGTGGCGGTTCGACCATGACGTTAGCGTCTAACGGGCAGCACTTTGCTGCCTGACAAGACTCAGATCCAGGATGCAAGGGCGATGAAGAACCAATCCGTCGAATCCGTAATCGCGATCCTCGCCGCGCTGCTGATTGCAGCCGCCATGGCCTGGGCTGGCAGTCAAAACGGTGTCCGCATCGCCGGGTTCCCAATGTTTGCGCTCGCCGGGATCGTCGCCTTTGTGATTCAGTGGCTGGTCTTCGTGCCGTCCTACCGGGCGCAAACCGAGCGCTGGTACGATTTGACCGGAAGTCTGACCTATTTGACGGTGACCCTCGGTGTGCTGCTGCTGGCCGGGCGCTTCGATCTGAGGTCGTTGATCCTTGCCGCCCTGGTGACGATATGGGCGGCGCGCCTCGGCACCTTCCTTTATCGCCGCGTCCATAAGGCCGGCAGCGACAGCCGCTTCGATGATATAAAGCCGTCTTTGCTGAGGTTTTTGATGGCCTGGACGCTCCAGGGTCTCTGGGTCTTCCTGACACTGGCAGCGACGCTGGCGGCGATGACCGCGGCAACGGCGCCGGCCTTCGGATGGCTCGGCTGGCTTGGCGTTCTGGTTTGGGTGATCGGCTTCGGCATCGAAGCAGTAGCCGATGCGCAGAAGCAGGCCTTCCGCATGGAGCCGGCCAACAAGGGCGGCTTTATCCACTCCGGCCTCTGGGCCTGGTCGCGGCATCCGAACTACTTCGGCGAGATCACGCTCTGGACCGGCGTTGCACTGATCGCGTTGCCCGCACTCTCAGGTTGGCAATATATAACCCTGATCTCGCCGGTGTTCGTCTATCTGCTGCTGACGCGCGTCAGCGGCATCCCAATGCTGGAGTCGCGGGCCGAGGAGCGCTGGGGCGATGACCCCGCATATCGCGACTACAAGGCGCAGACGCCGGCGCTGTTCCCGCGGCCGCCGCGGTAAGGCCATTGTGGGCTCCGGCCTCGCCCCCTGGTGGTGCTGATCTTAGGCGGCCTACCTGTCCCGCCCTACACCAAGGATGAGGGCTTTATTGTCGCCCGCTAACGCATGGGCATAGGAGCGACCTGCCGCTCCTCTGCACCTGCTGTACTGAACAGGGGGAGCCCAACATCATGCCCAGCTTTACTGTCCGAGAGATATTGCACCACCCGCGCAATGCTGTCTTCGACTTGGTGGTGGACATCGAACGCTACCCGGAATTCGTCCCGGGCTGGAAGGAGGCACGCATCCTTTGGGAGGAGGAGAACCGCCGATCCGTGGAGCAGGCCATCGGATTTCATAACTTCGTCTGGCGCTTTCGAACAGAGGCGGTACTGGAACCCCCGCACCAGATTCGCATCGAGGGCAGGGGCGGTCCGGTGCGCCGACTGCATCAGGTCTGGCGTTTCGAGGAGCCTGAGCCGAACGAGACATTGGTGCAACTATGGACCGACTACGCACTGAGGGGCGGGCCGGCAGCCGCCGTTGCGGGGCCTTTCTTCCGGCGGCGCACGGAGGAGGTCGTTGCCGCCTTCCGCCAGCGCGCAGACGCCCTGCTCTAATGATCGGGATGCGGTTCGAAAACATGGCCATCCAATGCAGCGCCTGGATCTTCGCTGCGGCCGGACGGACGCTGTGCGAAAATCCACCCCTCAGCCCATTCTCAAGCCAAATTAAGCCGTCACCGCCGCTGTGCCCCAAGACTCGACTGCCCGTCGCAACGACGCGACTGCCCACCCCCTAGACTTAGCCTCCCCCGGGACGGCTGATAGCGAACGCCATTCGGTACTGACACCACCGCTGCCCAAGCGCATCGGCGAACGCCTGCTCTGGGGGCGACTCTATGGCGCCGCACCGGCACTCGCCATCGCCGAGGCGGCGCGCCACGCGCAAGCGCCACTACTCTGTGTCGTACCCGACCTATCGTCCGCAGTGCGCCTGAGCGAAGCACTGCGCTTCTTCCTCGACCAAACCCAAACCGCCGAACAGCTAGCCACCCCGGCCAGCAGGGGTCAACAAGAGGCAGTCCCAGTGCTCGGCTTCCCGGACTGGGAGACCCTGCCTTACGATGTATTCTCGCCATTGCCTGAGCTGGTCTCCGAGCGGCTGCTGACCCTGCACCGGCTGCCGCAGCTCAAGCGCGGCGTGCTGGTGGTGCCAGTCGGTACGCTGCTGCAGCGGCTGCCGCCGCCAGACTACGTCGACGGTCAGTCGCTGGTGCTAGCCACCGGTGATCGACTGGATCTCGAGCGCACACGCGATCGTCTGACCCGCGCTGGTTATCAGTGTGTGTCGCAGGTCATCACCCACGGCGAGTTCGCGGTACGCGGCGCCCTGCTCGACATCTTCCCGATGGGCAGCCGCGAGCCGTTGCGCATCGACCTGTTCGACGACGAGGTCGAGTCGATCCGCACCTTCGATCCAGACAGCCAGCGCTCGGTCGCCAAGCTCAAGCAGGTGCGCCTACTGCCGGCGCGCGAGTATCCGTTCACCGAGGAGGCCATCGCCGGCTTCCGCCAGCGCTGGCGCGCGAGCATCGATGCCGACCCCAAGGCCAGCCTGATCTACCGCGAGGTCTCCGAGGGTCGAGCGCCAGGGGGGCTCGAGTACTACTTGCCGCTGTTTTTCGATCAGACCGCAACCCTGTTCGACTACCTGCCCATTGGCGCCCTGTTGTTCGAGCCGGAAGGCGCGCGCGACGACGCCGAGGCGCGCTTCGACGACATCAGCGCGCGTTACGAGCAACGCCGACATGACATTGAGCGGCCACTGTTGCCCCCGCAGCGGATCTATCTCACTCCGGACGAACTCGCCGGCCAGCTCAATGCGCTGCCCGGGGTTCGCTGGCAGAGCGCTGAATGGCCCGAGCGACGCAAAGGCTTTGCAGGGGTCTGCAACTTTGCCACCGGGCGACCGCCGGCGCTGGCCATCCAAGCCCGCGCCGCAGATCCGGCTGCGGTTCTGAAGACCTTTCTGAACGCGAGAGCCCTCGACCCTGAGGGGAGCGCCGAGCTCGATCTGGATGCTGACGGCAACACCGATGGAACCCGGCATCTGCCCCCAGGCGCATCTTGGGAGGCATCCTCAGGCGTGCCGCAGCCGGCGTCCGGGCACGAGCCTCGGCGCAAATCGCCCGCACCACCAGGCGTCACCCCAGGTGCCCCCCTCGCTGTCACCTCAGCTGTCCCTCAGCCCCGCCGGATACTTTTCGTCGCCGAGAGCACCGGCCGCCGCGAGATGCTGCTCGACAACCTGCGCGGCTTCGGTATCCAACCGACCGCGGTCGACGGCTGGGATGACTTTCTGACCGGCACCCAATCGCTCGCGGTGACGGTCGCGCCGCTTGAAGACCCGTTGCTACTGCCCGCCAGCGCCGAACAGCCCGCGCTCGTCCTGCTCACCGAGACCCAGCTCTACGGCGAGCGCGTGCGCCAGGAGCGCCGGCGCAAGATCCGCGAGCGCGATGGCGAGGCGGTGGTGCGCAACCTCACCGAGTTGGTCGAAGGTGCGCCGGTGGTGCACGAGGAGCATGGCGTCGGTCGCTTCCTCGGGCTGCAGACGATCGATATCGGCGGCACCACAGCCGAATTCCTCGCCCTCGAATACGCCAAGGGCGACAAGCTCTATGTGCCGGTCAGCTCGCTGCATCTGATCTCGCGCTACACCGGCGCCGAGCCTGAGCATGCCCCATTGCATCGGCTCGGCAGCGATCAGTGGGAGCGGGCCAAGCGCAAGGCCGCCGAGAAGGTCCACGACGTCGCCGCCGAGCTGCTCGACATCTACGCCCGCCGCGCCGCCCGCCAAGGCGTCTCCTTCCCGACCCCAGGGCCGGAGTACGACGCCTTCGCCACCGCCTTCGCCTTCGAGGAAACGCCCGATCAGCAGCGCGCGATCGAGGCCATCCTCACCGACATGGCTGACCCCAAGCCGATGGACCGTCTGGTCTGCGGCGATGTCGGCTTCGGCAAGACTGAAGTTGC
>CAZEZH010000079.1:0-11758 GCA_964516305.1 uncultured Halochromatium sp.
GTGGCCTCGGTGTTCTACTCCTTCCCCTTCATGGTACAGCCGGTGCAAAACGCCTTCGAGGGGATTGGTGATCGTCCACTGGAGGCCGCGGCGACGCTGCGTGCCTCACCGTTGGATCGGTTCTTCAGCGTCGCACTCCCTCTCGCGCTGCCGGGATTCGTTACCGCCGGCATCCTGACCTTCGCGCATACTGTCGGTGAGTTCGGGGTGGTACTGATGATCGGCGGCAACATCCCAGGGGTAACCCGTGTCGCCTCGGTGCAGATCTACGACTATGTGGAGGCGCTGGAATACGGCAACGCTCACCGGCTCGCGGCGGTCATGTTGGTGTTCTCCTTTCTGGTGCTGCTGGCGCTGTATGTCTGGAATCCGGGGGCGAAGAAGCGATGAACGAGACGCAAGCGAACACCAATACCGCCGCAGCGGCAGCGTCAGCCGCAGCGGCTGGTGCCGAAACCGGCATGCGGCCGCAGATCGAGGCCCGTTTCCGGGTCGCCTGGCCGGGCTTCACGCTGGATGTGGACGAACGGCTACCGGCGCGTGGCGTCACCGCCCTGTTCGGCCATTCCGGCTCCGGCAAGACCACCTTGCTGCGTTGCATTGCCGGCCTAGAGCATGCCGCAGTCGGCCGGCTCAGCTTCAAGGGTTCGGTCTGGCAGGATGCTGACATCTGGGTGCCGACCCATGAGCGGCCCATCGGCTACGTGTTCCAGGAGGCGAGCCTGTTCCCGCACCTGACGGTGCTCGGAAACCTGCGCTACGGGCAACGGCGCAGTCGTGGGCGCGGCGCCCTGATCGATCGTTCGGGACAGGGTGCTGATGATGGCTTCTTGGCGCGAGTGCGGAGAATCGCTGGGAAGAGCATCCAGAGCGGGGCCCAGCGCAACGCTGGGATGGGCATCCAACGCGGCGATGGGGTCAGCGCTGGAAACAGTCTTGGCAAGACCACTGGCGCAATCACTGAAAGCAGCTCTGACAATGACGCAGTAACAGACCGCTTCAGTCTGGAGCAGGCGATTGAGCTGCTCGGCATTGGCCATCTGCTACAACGCAAGCCGGCCGCGCTCTCCGGCGGCGAGCGCCAGCGCGTCGGCATTGCGCGGGCACTGGCGGTGAATCCGCGGTTGCTGTTGATGGACGAGCCGCTCGCGGCGCTGGACTTAAAGCGCAAGCAGGAGATCCTGCCCTACCTTGAGCGCCTGCACGACGATCTCGAGATCCCAGTGCTCTATGTCAGCCATTCACCCGACGAGGTCGCCCGGCTGGCCGATCACATTCTGGTGATGGACGGCGGCCGGGTGCTGGCGAGTGGACCGCTCAACGAGACCCTATCGCGGCTCGATCTGCCGATTCGCCTCGGTGAGGATGCCGGTGTGGTGCTCGATGGACAGGTCGCCGAGCGCGACGAGCGCTGGCATCTGCTGCGCGTCGCCTGCTGTGGTGCCAGCCTCTGGACCCGCGATACCGGTGCCGAGATCGGCGCGCATGTGCGCCTGCGCATCCTGGCGCGCGATGTCAGCATCACCCGCGAGCCGAGCCATGCGAGCAGCATCCAAAATACGCTGCCGGCGAAGGTGCTGTCGCTGGGCGACGACAGTCATCCAGCATTGTGCTTGGCCAAGCTCGAGGTGAGTGGCTCGCCCGTGCTGGCGCGGGTCACTCGGCGCTCGGCCGACCAGCTCAGGCTGGCACCTGAGCAATCGGTCTTTGCGCAGATCAAGGCGGTTGCACTGCTCTGAGCGCTTCTCTGCGTGCTGTATTGATGATACCGGTGAGGATATTGATGGCCCAAAAGATGGAGACGAACAGGTTGCCCTTGCGCTGATAGCCGGCCAGCAGGGATTCACCGGTGGCCGCCGTATACTTCTGCCCATAGAGAAAGAATGGGTATTAGAAGAGATTGGCGAGCAGCACCAGTCCAACCAACTGCCAGCCGAACTCAGCGCCGGCGCGGGTTGACCAGACCAGGTGCGAGCCGCCGATGGCCGCACAGGCCACCAAAAGCCCAGGCCCGAGCGCCTTCAACAACGATGCGCGAGCGGTTTGATTCATCGGCGTCAACGTAATGCGAAGGCGACGGGTAGGGTGATGGTCAGGTTCGAGCGGCCGAGGCTGGAGGGGATGCGCGGCAGCGGAGAGGCGCGCTCGAGCATGGCCTGAACCTCCTTGTCGAGCAATTCGTAACCCGAACTCTGAACAATCCGTTGCGAGACCACTCGCCCGCTGCGAGTGATGGTGAAGGTCACCTTCACGGTTCCTTCTTGACGCAGCCGGCGAGCTTGGGTTGGGTAGCGTTTGTGCCGAGCGAGCCAGGTTGCGATGCGTCCGTAGTAGTTGTTGGTGCTGGCCTGACCATCGCTTCCGCCCGAGCCACTTTTGCCCGACCCGCTACTGCCCGAGCCGCTGCTGTCACTGTGGTTACCGCCGGTCCCGGCAGCATTTGGTTGGGCAGCATCGCCTTCACCAATCCCCGAACGTTCGCGACTGGCGCCGTTTATGGGACGTTCGGGATTGGCCTTGGTGTCAGAGACCACAGGGCGGGCTTGGGTGGTCCTTGGCTCTGGCTCTGGCTTGACGCGGCTTGGTGTCGATGCTGACCTTGATTGAGGTGTCGGTTGCGGATCGGCCGGCGGCTCAGTTTTCGGCTTCGGCCGTTGTTTTGGCTCTGGCTCTGGCTCTGGCAGGGTCTTGGCGGCCAGGGTCTCGCCCGCTGCCACCGGTTGCAGGGTGGCACTTTGCTCGCGCGTCGCTGCCTCATTGAGGGTCTCCTGCGCCTGATCCTCGGGTTCCTTCGCTGTTGCCCTGACGCCAGGCGCTGGGCTGGCAACCGGCTGCATCACAGCGGAGTCAGCTGAACCACCGCCAGCTTCCCCTGGTGCGCCCAATACGCCAGATGCAGCCGATGCACCGCCGTCACCAATCTCGATGGTGATGCCCGCTGGCACAATCGCGGGCGGCGCTGCCATCTTTACCAGTGCGAGCGCTAAGGCGGCATGCGTCAGGCCGGCGACGAGCAGGGCGATGAGCCAATGGCGGGGGGTGATCTCCACGAGTGTTGCGTCTCAGTCGGGCGCTGGTTGCGAAAGGAGCTGCAGCCGCTCAACGCCGAGCGCGCGCAGCTGTTCAAGCAGCTGGCGCAATTGACCTTGGGTAACTGCGGCGTCTGCCTTCAGGGTGATGCCAAGGCTGCTCGCGTCGGCATCATCCTGAGCCGCTTGCAAGGATGCCAGTCGGGCCGCGATCTGCTCATTGAGCTGGGCTGACGGGATCAGCTCGCCGTCGAGCGCGACGCGCCCTTGAGCATCCATCAGCAGCAGAATGCGCTCAGGCTCGGTTAGTCGCCCCTGCCGTGAAGTCGGCGGTTCAACAAGCAGCGCCTCCGGCGGGCTAACCTGGCCGGCAATCATGAAAAAGATCAGCATCAGGAAAACGACGTTGATCAACGGGATCAATGCATCGTCGTTGCTGGTCCGTGCTTGGGATTTAGTGAATCTCATGGTTCCTGTTGGGCTTCAGCCTGGTCGCAATCAGATCGGTCTTAGGCCGATGAGCCTATAAGACTATAAGCCGATGAGCGATGGGTCGCTCAGCGTAATCGCAGCACCGGTACCCCGGCAGCAGCCAGCTGGTCGAAGACCTGTAGGGTCATCTGCAAGGGCACGGTGTCTGCGGGTTGTACCCAGACCTGCAGGTCCGGCGATCGTTCCAGTTGCGTGCGCAGCCGATCGGTCAGTGCCTCGGTCTCCACCGACTCGCCATTGAGGTCGAGACGACCATTGGCCTGAATGCGCAGCAGCAGCGCTGGCTGGCTGTCGGCACCAGCGACTTCGATGTTGGGCGCATCGAGCGCTACGGCATGCAGCCGGGTCAGACTCGAGGCGAGCATGAAGAACAGCAGCAAGATAAAGACCACATCGATCAGCGGTGTCAAGCCGATGAGGCGTCGCCGCGGCTGGACTGGGAGCTCAAAGCGCATTGTTTGCCGGTATCGAGCGGCCGTCATCGCCGCCGCTGGCCGAGGTCTGACCGCTGCCAGCCGTGGGTGCATCTTTGGCAGATGCTGCTTGTGAATCACGGTTCAGATCGCGGGTGAGCACCCGCGTCACCGCGTCCTCCATCTGATGACCACAGCGCTCGACCCGACGTTCCAGCCAGCTGTGCACCAAAACGACCGGAATGGCGACGCTGAGACCAGCGGCGGTGGTGAGCAGGGCCTGCCAGATGCCACCCGAGAGGATGGCCGGGTCGACCTGGCTGCCGGCCAGCTCCAGTTGTCGGAAGGCCTCGATCATGCCCAGCACGGTGCCAAGCAGGCCCAGCAGTGGACTGAGTGCGGCAATCACCTCGAGTGCGCGCAGCCAGGCACGCAGCTGCTCCAACTTGGCGCTGGCGAACCGAGTCAACTCCTCCCGCAACAGCCCGAGATCAACAGCAGGCATCGCCAGCCCCTGCAAGGTCCGCGCGAGCAGTTGCGCGGTCGGCTGGGGGCTGCCCTGAAGCACCGCGAGTGCCTGTTGCGGGTCCCGTTGGTACCAGTAGCGCAGTGCCTGCTCAGTCGGCTCGCTCGCATTGAGCTTGAGGCGCGAGAACTGCCATAGCTTCACCAGGATGATGGCCAGCGCTGCGACTGAGAGCAACGCCAGTATCCAGAGCACGGGTCCGCCTTGGCCAAAGGTCTCGGCAAAGGCACCGGATGCGGCTGAGGAGCTGTTATTCATTTGAACAGGTCGGCGTCGAGCTTCGACGACAGATCGAGCTGCGAGACATCATCGGGCAAGTCCCCATCGGGTCCAGCGATCTTGACCACATCATTGATCAGGATGCGTCCGACATCGGTGCACTGGGTCTCGGGAAGGTCGAACAGCTTGACGCTGGTCTTGTCCTTATCGATGGGTGCTGCGTCGAGCGTCAGCCGACGTTTGATGAACCCTTTGGTGTCGAACAGCACCAGCTCTAGCTGCAGCCTCTCGAGCTTGTGATCGAGCGCGTTCTCGAACACAAAGTAGACCCGGCAGATCTCCTCGACCTGCTCTAGTTTGTTGAGCTCGATACTCAGGCGCTGAGGCGCATCGGTGTCTGGGGTTGCTGAAGCCTCAGACGTGGATTGTTCAGTGGACCTGGCCTCGCTGCTGGATGGCTCGTCCTCAGCGACGGCGGTTAGCGATAGACCGAGGGCGATCCCGGCGACGAGCGCGCGCAGGTAGGATCGGCGCAGCCAAGGCCATTGGAGTGTTCGGATGGACATTGCTTGCTATCTTAACCTCGTTGTTGGAGAAGATCTGTTGCCTTCATGATGGAGACCTGATGGCACGCCGACCATGCGCGCCGGCCATGCGTGATGATCTGAGGCCGTCAATGGCTCCGATCATAACAACTCGGCTGGTCTGGAGGCTTTTGTGCTCGGCGATGACCTGTCTCGGAGCTGTCTCTGCGAAGACCGGCCTATACTCGAGTCTATCTGGGCAGTCGGGCCCTGTCGTTCAGTCACAGAGTAGAGAGGGCGTGATGCGATTCGAGATCTTTGATTTGACAGAGACTCAGCTGTCCGTCTTGGAGTCGAGCGAAAACCTTGGCAATCGTTGCGCGATCTTTCGTTTGCAGGGCGATCACGACCCGAACCGGCTAGCGCGCGCGGTGCGTGAGGTCGTCGCGCGCTGCCCGCCGTTTGCCTATCGCGTCGAGCAGATCGACGGGCGCCCGCGAATCTTGCTCACGGACGAGCCGCTTGGCGAGCTCGACCAACTTGAGGTCGACGGCGAGGCCTCGGCGTTCATGCTGATCGAGAATATGCTGCACCGCCGCTTTCGCCTCAATAGCGGCGCACCCTATCTCTTCTCTCTGATCCAGAGCCGCGAGGCGGCCTACCTGGTGTTCGTCTGCCATCCGCTGATCCTGGATCGTTTCTCGCTGCGGCCGCTGTTCCGGGCGCTGGCGAGCGCGTATCGCGGCGAGCCCTTGCCGGAGCAGCTCGCGCTGGCGCAGCCGCTCCTGCTGCGCGAAGAGGCCGCGCGCGGCGCTGATCCGGAGCGCTCCGCCGAGACCCTGCGCTTCTGGTCCACACTGCTGCGCGACATGGCCTTCGAATGGCGCCCACCGCGGCTCGAGACGCATCTTGAGGACAGCCTGTTCAGCCTGAGCCTAGCTGCGCCAGCCTGCGCGAGACTGAGCCGGTTGGCCGGTGACCTCGGCATCGGACTCGATCATCTGCTGCTGTTCGCCTTCCATCTGTTCCTGTTCCGGCTGACCCGTTCCGAGAACGTGCTGACCGGTTATCGGCACCGCGTGCGCAGCGGCGCGCCGGATCAGATCGGCTGCAATGAGAATGCGGTGGTCTTTCGCAGTCTGCTGCTCGGCGGACAGTCGGTCGGCGGCTACCTGCGGCAAGCAGTGCGTCTGTTCAAGCAAGTCAGTCATCACTCCGATATGCCAATGCGCGGCGTGCTGCGCGAGCTCCGACGGCAGGCCCCGGACTTCCGACCGACCACTCTCCTGTTCGACGAGGACCCGCTGCCGTATGACGAGCTGGCGGGCGCGGATTTCCAAGCGCGGCTGCTGCCGGAATTTTCCCATCAATGGGAAGACGAGGACATCGGCGTCTATTTCGATCTGCGCGCGGGGGTGACCTTCAATATTCGGGCGCGCGCGCCACAGGAGATCCCTGGGTTGCGGATGGCGCTGGCGCATTTCATGGTTTTGCTCGAACAGTTGCCGGATGTGCTCGAGCGCCCGCTCGGCGAGGTCGAACTCTATACCGATGCGTTACGCGACCGCGCCCTAGCGCTAGCCCAAGGGGCGGACACGACTTGCGGCCAAGATTTGGCGCTGGACCCGGCGCCGACGTCGCCTCGGAATGCAGCCGAAACCAGCGCTCCCTGGGCAGAGGATGTGCTGAATCAGTTCCTTGCGGCCGCGCAACGAGCCCCCGACGCACCGGCGCTGCGCTTCGGCGAGCGCGTGCTGAGCTATCAGACCTTGGCTGAATCCGCTGGCGCTGTGGCCACCGGACTCAATGACCGCGATGGACTCTCGCTCGACGTCCCAGACCCGCTGATCGGTCTCTGTCTCGGGCGCGGCGAGGGCATGATTCAGGCCATCTTCGGCGTGCTCGCGGGCGGTGCTGGCTATGTACCCTTGGACCCGAGCATGCCGGCCGAGCGGCTCGCCTTCATCGCCGCCGATGCTGGACTCGGCGCCGTGATCACCGATACCGAGACGCGCGCGATCATCGCGCCGGTGGTGGAGTGCCCGGTGCTCGACATCGATGCGCTCTTGTCCTACCCGCCGCGCGTGCCGCAGCCGGCCAAGCCTGCGCAGCGCGGGCGCATCGCCTATGTGATCTATACCTCGGGCACCACCGGCACGCCCAAGGGCGTCGCCATCGAGCGCGGCATGCTGGCGCATTTCATCGCCGCGCTCGAGGGCGTCTGGGAACGCGGCGCGGGGACGCGTTGGATGCAATTCGCATCGATCAACTTCGATGCCAGCGTGCTCGAGATCTTCAATCCGCTGACGCAAGGCGGCGAGCTCGTGGTGGTGCCCAGTGCCGCGCGCACCGATGCACTGGCCCTGTTCGAGCTGATGCGGCAGCAGCAGGTAACTCATGCCTTCCTGCCGCCAGCGCTGCTGCGGCTGCTGCCGCGCCGCGCGTTGCCGGAGTTGGTCGCGCTCTTCTCCGGGGGCGAGGCGGCTGATCAGGAAACGGTGCATTTCTGGTCCAAGACCGTCGATCTGGCCAACATCTACGGCCCGACCGAGGCCACCGTGATGGCCACCATCAATCGCATGGGTGGCGAGAAGGCGGCGAATAATCTGGGGCGACCGCTGCGTGGCTACAGCACCTATCTGCTCGATGAGCAGGGGGCGTTGACGCCGCTCGGCGGCATCGGTGAGATCGCCATCGGCGGTCCGGCGGTGGCGCGCGGCTATCTCGGGCGGCCAGAGCTGACCGAGCGCAAGTTCATCGCCAACCCTTTCGGCCCGGGACGGCTCTATCTTACTGGGGACCTTGGACGCTTCCGGCCCGATGGCGAGCTGGAGTTTCTCGGCCGCAGTGATTTTCAGGTCAAGGTGCGCGGTTTTCGCATCGAACTCGGTGATATCGAACATGCGATCGCCGAGCAGCCGGAGGTTGCCGGGGTCTATGTTGGCGCCTTCGCGGTGCATGGCAGCACAGCGCTGATCGCCTGGTACATCGGCAGCGCACTCGAGCCGGATAGGCTGCGTGAGCGACTGGAGGCAAAGCTGCAGCACTACATGGTGCCGAGCTATCTGATCCCGTTGGAGGCGTTTCCGCTCAATATCAGCGGCAAGATTGATCGCGCGCGCCTGCCGATGCCACACGCCGAGACCGATGTCGCGGCGGTCAGCGGTGCACAGGATGCGCTCGAGCGTCAGGTGCGGGCGACCTGGGCCGAGGTGCTCGGGGTCGCGCCGGGCTCGCTTGATCCGCGCAGCCATTTCTTCCATCTTGGCGGTCATTCGCTGCTGGTGGTGCAGGTCTGTCTGCGGCTCTCGGAACGGCTCGATAAGCAGATTCGCCCCAAGCAGCTGTTCCAACATCCGTTCTTTGGCGATTTCTGCGATATGCTGCGTGGCGCGAAGCAGGGCGAGCATCCATTGCCGCCGTTGCAGGCGACCGGCCTGTTGCGGGCACCGGTGCTGAATCGGCTGATCGGTCTGATCCAGAGCCGGGCGCTGCGCTTGCCGGATGACAATACCTATAACATCGTCGTGCTGATCGACTTCTCGGACGGGATCAACCCGTTGCGCTTGCGCACCGCGATCACGGATTTGCTCGCCGCGCATCCGGTGTTTCGCGCCTGCTTCAGCGAGCAGTCCGAGCGGCTCGAGATCCTCGCCGCCGATATCGAGCTGCCGGTGATCGCGCTCCACGATAGCACCCCGGAGACCCTGCGCGAGCGCACCGAGGCGCTGCGCCATGAAGTGCTCGGGATCAGTGCCGCCCCGCTGTGGCGCGCCGAAATCCATACCACCACCACCGGCACGACCAGCCTCCTGTTCTGCATCCATCATGCGATCTTCGACGGCTGGTCCTTCAATCTGTTGCTGGAGGAGCTTGGTACGCGCTACGAGCGCCGCCCGGTGCCTGAGCGTCTGAGCATCTTCGACTATTGCCAGTGGTCGCGCTGCCTGCCCGAGAGCGCGCCCTTCGCCGAGTCCATCGCTTACTGGAAGGACAAGCTCGCCGGCGCCGATGCCCATACCGAGCTGCCGATCGATCGACAGGCGGGCATGCCAGCCGAGGTGCCAGACACCAATCAGGCCCTCGCGCTGCGCTTCGAGCCGGAAAGGGTGCGCGCGCTGAAGACCTTCGCCGATGCCGCTGGCATCACCCTCTCGCCGCTCTTGTTCGCGCTCTATCTGGTCTGGATCTGGCGCCTGACCGGGCAGCGTGAGTTGGTCTGCGCCTACCCTTATGCCGGGCGTGACATCGCCGGCACCGAGGCGATCTACGGCATGTTCGTGACCATGGGCTTTCTGCGCCAGCGGCTCGATCCAGGGGCGCGGTTCAGCGAACTTGCGGTCGCGGTGCATCAGCAGATGCTCGACGACAAGGATCATCTGCTCGCCACGCCTTATGACGCCGAGATCGCGGGGCTTGAATCGCTGAATCTGATCTTCAGCCTGCAGAGTGGCATCGGGCTGGAGGGCGCCTTCGGTGGTGCGACGTTCAAGGCCGATGAGCTGCCGGCGGCGACCGCCAAGGCCGATCTGACTGGGATCTTCTACCAGAGCCAGGATGGTGCCATTGAGGGGCGGCTGGAATACGACGGCGCGCGCTTTCGCGATGAGACCCTGGCCGGTTTTCTGAGCACCTTCGAGCATCTGGTCGCCTCGGCCGCGCGCACCCCCGAGGCGCGCGTCAGCGAGCTGCGTTATCAGTCCGACGCCGATCTGGCCGGGTTCATGGGCTTTGCCTGCGGGCCGCGCCCGAATGTGGGCCCAGATGTGGGCCTGGATGTGGGCACGGCACTGCCGCCAACCAGCATCCCGGCCCGTTTCGCGGCGGTCGCCGCGCGGGTGCCAGAACAGACAGCGCTGATCTTTGACGGCCGCGAGACCTCCTATCGGGCGCTGGCCGAGTGGAGTGATCGCATCGCGACCGGCCTGCTGCAGACTGTGACGCCCGGCAGCCGGGTCGGCCTAAGCCTGCGCAAGAGCGATGCGCTGGTCGCGGCGGTGCTCGGCATCCTCAAGGCCGGCTGCGCCTATGTGCCGCTCGACCCGAGCTATCCGGCGGAACGGCTGCGCTTCTTCGTCGATAACGCGGGGCTCGCCGATGTGGTGGCTGATTCGGCCAGCCGCGAGGCGCTCGCGCAGATCGGGCTCGGCGAACTGAACTGGTTTGATCCGCAGCAGGATCTGGCGGCGGCCGCTGGCGATCTGCCAAGGGTCAGCCCGGAGGCCTTGGCTTACATCATCCACACCTCGGGCTCCACCGGGCAGCCCAAGGGCGTGATGATCGAGCACCATACGGTAGTGCATCTGGCCGTTGGCGCCGCCTCGGCGATGGGACTCGACGAGGGCGCGATCATGTCGCTGATCGCGTCGATGAACTTCGATGCCAGCGTGCTCGAGATCTTCCCGACGCTGCTGAACGGTCACACACTGGCCGTGGTATCGGAGGACGCGCGCAAGGAACCGGCGGCCTTGCATCAGGCCCTCGGCGAGATGGGGATCACCCACGCCGTGATGTCGCCGGTGGTGCTGCAAAACCTGCCGCGCGAGCCGCTGCCGGCGCTCAGGATGCTCGGCTTCGGTGGCGATGTGATCGATCAGCCGAGCGCCGATTGGTGGTCGCGCCAGACCCGCTTCATGAGCCTCTATGGCCCGACCGAGGCGACCGTGATGGCCTCCCTCGGCCAGATCGAGCCCGGCGCCAATGCCCGCATCATCGGTAAGCCGCTGCCGGGCTATCGTCTCTATCTGCTTGATCGCGCGCACCAGCCGGTGCCCCAGGGTGCCGTCGGCGAGATCGGCATCGGTGGCGAGGTGCTCGCGCGCGGCTATCTGAATCGCGATGATCTGACCGTCGAGCGCTTCGTGCTCGATCCTTTCGGCGGCTCGCCCTATGCCCGCTTGTATCTCACCGGCGATCTCGGGCGCTTCCTGCCCGATGGCACCATCGAGTTCTTCGGTCGTCACGATGCCCAGATCAAGATGCGCGGCTTTCGCATCGAGCTGGGTGAGATCGAGAACAGCCTGGCCAGCTTCCCAGGCATCCAGCAGGTGGTCTGCGCCGCCAAGGGGGAGGGCGAGCATCGCGCTCTGGTGGCCTATTATCTGGCCGACGCCGATCTGTCTGAGGCGGCGTTGCGCGCGCATGCGGCACAGTTCCTGCCGGATTACATGATCCCGGCCTTCTTCGTGCATCTGGGTGAGCTGCCGGCCTCGCCAAGCGGCAAGATCGACCGCAAGGCGCTGCCGGCGGTGGCCGGCAAGCGCAGTCAGAATCCGCCGCGCGCGGGGCTGGAGCAACAGATCGCCGAGATCTGGGAGGCCATCCTGCGCTATCGCGGAATCGACCGCGACGACAGCTTCTTTACGGTCGGCGGCAACTCATTGTTGGTGGTGCGGATGCAGGCAGAGGTGGAAAAACGGCTGGGGCTCGCGTTCAGCATCAACGATTTTTATCGCACGCCGACCATTGCCGCGTTGGCCACCGCGCAAGAGACCGATGACATCGCCACGGCGCTCGCTGACGCCAAGGCGCCGCTGCAACGGTCCGATCCAGCGC
>CAZEZH010000079.1:11858-15716 GCA_964516305.1 uncultured Halochromatium sp.
CGCTGCAACGGTCCGATCCAGCGCCGCAGCCGTCCGATCCAGCACTGCGGCTGGCCGTCTCTCAGGCAGCACCGCAGTCGGTCCTGCTCACGGGCGCGCGCGGCTTTCTCGGCATCTTCCTGCTTGCGGCGCTGAGCCAGCGCTGCGAACAGGTCCACTGCCTGTTGCGCTGTCAGGACGCGGCCGAGGGGCTTGGCGCGCTGCGCGCGAGCGCGGCCAAGGCCGGGGTCGATCCGGACTTCAGCCGCATCCGGGTCGTGCGCGGGGATCTGGGCGCCACCGGACTTGGGCTCGATGACACTACGCGCGCGCGCCTGGCGCATGAGATCGACGCCATCCTGCACTGTGGCGCCTTCGTCCACCATCTCTACAACTACGAGACCATGAAGCCGATCAATGTCGGCGGCACCGAGGCGCTGCTGGATCTGGCCCTGAGCGGACGGCAAAAACCCTTCTGCGATGTCTCGACGATCACCGTCGGCGCATCGCTCCAGGGGGTTGATCGGGTCGCCGAGGACGTCCTGCCCAATGCACCAGCGGTCGATAACGGCTATATCCTGACCAAGTGGGTGGCCGAGCAGCGTGTCGCCCGGGCGGTGCGCGAGTGCGGGCTGCCGGCGGTGATTGCCCGGCCCGGCAACATCACCGGCAGCAGCGCGACCGGCTACAGCAATTTCGACCATAACCACTTCTGGCTCTTCGTCAAGGGCTGTCTGCAGCTCGGCGCCTTTCCAGATGTCGCCATGCCGATCGAGATGATGCCGGTCGATCGGCTCGCGGCGGCGATCGTAGCCTTCTGTCTGGCGCCGTCCGCGGGCTTGCGGGTCGCCAACCTGGCCAATCCGAAGACCTTGCCGCTCGCCGAGTTCTTTGCTCGCCTCGGCCAATGTGGCCATCCGGCGCAGCGGGAGCCGGCCGCAGTCTGGCAGCAGCGTCTGAGCCATCTGAGCTCGGATAACGCGCTCACGCAGATCAAGGATTTCTACACCGGCGATCTGTCCGGGGAGGCGCCGCCGGTCGAGCAGCAGGAAACGCTCGCTGCGCTTCAGACCGCTGGCGTCGAGCTCGCGGCCGACTATGAGGCGCTGATCCCGCTCTATATCGGCTATCTGGAACGAGCCGGATTCCTGCACTGAGCGCGGGCTGAGAGGTCGAAGCGGAGGCGGCGGGGCAACATCATGCGACAAGACGCAGAGCGTGGCGGCACGGACAGCAGCCTGGGCCTGGGCGGGGGCTGGAACGGTGCGCGCAGGGGCCCGGCTTTCAGCGAGCTTGCCTGGGTCTTGGCGCTGTTCGGTACCGCCATCGGCGCCGGGATTCTCTATCTGCCGCTGCAGGCTGGCAGCGGCAGCCTTTGGGCGCTGATCTTGCTCGGGGTGCTGATCTTCCCGCTGGTCTACCTGTCGCATCGCAGCGTGTTGGAGATGCTGCTGCTCGGCGATGGCGAGCAAGACTATGCCGGTGTGGCTGGGCGTTACCTCGGGCGCGGGCTGGACTGGGTGCTGTTGCTGGTGTTCCTGATCACCTTCCAGGCCGTGCTCGCGTCCTATTCGATCGGGCTCAACACCAACTTAGGTGAGTACTTGCACCTACAGGGTTGGACCACGAGCAACTGGGCGCGGCAGCCCTATCTCAGCCTCGCCATCCTGCTCGGTTTCGCCCTGCTGTATTGGATTGGGCAGGGCCTGCTGCTGCGGCTGATGAGCCTGATCTCGGGGCTATTGATCGTCGCGCTGCTCGGCCTTTCGGTCTATCTGATCCCGTTTTGGGATCTGTCGCGCTTTACGGCGCCGGTGAGTGCGCTACGGCTGGTTGACGACATGCTGTTGGTGCTGCCGATCCTGACCTTCTCGTTCATCTTCTTTCCGGCCATGTCATCAATGGTGATGGCCCTGAAGCGCGCGCATCGGGACTGGCCCCAAGGTGGCGAGGCGCGGCTCAAGCGGGTGGTCTTGACGTCCTCCGCATTGCTGCTGTTGTTCGTCCTGTTCTTCGTCTTTTCTTGCATCCTGGCGTTGACACCCGCGGAGCTTGAGGCCGGCAGCGAGGCGAATCTGAATGGACTCACGATTCTGAGCCACAAAGAGGGGCTGTCGCCGATTCTGGCTCAGATCGGGACACCCATCGGACTCTGTGCGCTGTTCACCTCCTTCGCCGGCGTCTTCCTGGCCGTGCGCGATTCGGCACAGGAGGTCATCCATCGACTCGGCGGTGGCGGTGGGCCGATGGTGACGAGACGCTGGAGCGAATCTCTGCTGCTGGTGCTGGTGCTCGGCTTAGCCTGGGGGATCACCATCTCCAATCCCTCGATCATCAAGGCCTTCGGGATGCTGATCGCGCCCTTGGTCGGCGTCTTCATCTTCATCCTGCCGGTCGTGGTGCTGGTGCGTGCCCGCGGCTTTGGCAACCTGCGCAAGCCTAGCCAGCTCTTTGTGCTACTGATGGGCGTGCTAACCCTGTTCTCTTATGACATCGGCGCCTGGCTGCAGCGCGGTTTGTCTTGAAGTTGGGTCCTCAGTCGAGCCCTTTGCCGCATGCCTCTACCGGGATTATGAAGGACTTCAGCCCCGCAACCCGTCGTTGGTTTGCTCAACACTTTGACGCCCCGACCGATGCTCAGAAGCGCGGCTGGCCGGTCATTGCGAGTGGCCAGCATTGCCTCATCACGGCGCCAACTGGAAGCGGCAAGACCTTGGCAGCGTTCCTCTGGTCGATTGATCGTTTGCTGACGCAAGCGCACCCATCAGCATCAGCCCGAGCCTCTCGAACAGGACAACCACGACAGGACGCATCGATTAAACAGCGCGCTGGCACTGGCATTGGCACTGGCGCTGCTGCCGGCGCTGGCACTGGCGCTGCTGCTGGCGCTGCTGTTGGCGCTGGCGCTGGCACTGATATCAGCGCGAATCACAGCATTGGGACGCCGCGCGGCACCCGCGTGCTCTATCTCTCGCCGCTGAAGGCACTGGCGGTCGACATCGAGCGCAATCTGCGCGCACCGCTGGCCGGGATCACTCAAGCCGCCGCAACGCTTGGCACCGGCACCGGTGGCGATAACGAGATCGTCGCAGGTGGCGGTCACAAGACGTTCACACTCAGCCCGCCGGAGGTCGCGATTCGCACCGGCGACACCCCAGCACGCGAGCGTCAGCGGCAGCTCAAGGCTCCCGCCGAGATCCTCGTCACGACGCCGGAAAGCCTGTACCTGATGCTCGGCTCGCAGGCCGCCGCTACCCTCAGTCAGGTCGAGACGGTCATCGTCGACGAGGTGCATGCGCTGGCTCCGACCAAACGGGGCGCGCATCTGGCGCTGTCGCTCGAGCGGCTCTCCACACTGGTCACCCAGTCCGGCAATCCAGAGCCACAGCGTATCGGATTGTCGGCGACCGTGCAGCCGCTGGCCGAGGCGGCGCGCTGGCTTGGCGGTGATCGAGCGGTCGAGATCGTCGACGCCGCAGCACCGCCGAGCCTCGATTTGCGCGTTAGCGTACCGGTGCCGGACATGGAGCGTCCACCCCAGCCATCGGTCGAGCAGAGGTCCAAGCCTGCCTCGGTCGAGCCCGAAGGCGGGCCGATTCTTGGTGAACTGTTCGCTCGTGAGCAGCAGCATCCGAGCGAGAATCGTCTGGCCGAGAAGGGACTTTGGTCGGCGATCTATCCGGCCTTGCTCGATGAGATCATGGCGCATCGCTCCACGATCATCTTTGTCAACAGCCGCGGGCTTTGCGAGCGGCTGTCGCAGCGGTTGAATGCGTTGGCGGCCGAGGCAGCGATGGACGACCAAAGCGACGATACCGTCGATGCCGATGCCGATGCCGATGCCGATGCCGATGCCGATGCCGATGCCGATGCCGATGG